>JBDLIF010000200.1:0-5465 GCA_039714955.1 Pseudomonadota bacterium
TTAAACACCCCTTCAGTAAAGCTACGCGGTTTGGGATCCAGTGCCGCCGCCGCGGGACCATCCCCTCTCCCTGTCAGTCCATGACAGCTGCCACATGCCCCCTTGCCGTCATAGATTGCCTTGCCCGCCGCCGCATCGGCCATTGCACTGGGCGCCAAGGCGGTCAACAGGCCTGCCACCGATAGGGTAGCCGCAAAATAGAACATTTTTTTCATGGAGTTATCTCCTCTCTGATTCAATTTTATAGGGTTGTTTGACGGATCTGAGATCGCAAGATCTTCAGGCGAGAGCGCCTCAGTCGATCATCACCTCCCAATCCTCCAGCCAGGACAGATCGACCATTAAACTGCCGGCCCCATCCCAGGCATGAAGCTGACGGGCACCTCTTCCGGTTTTCGCCTGGGCCTCATCCTCTCCTCTATCTCTTCCGGGCTGGGCCTGGGTGCCTCGAGTATGCCCGCCAACAGATCCCGCAGCTCTTCACAATAGGCACTGGTCAATAGGGCGGCACCCGCAAAGTATGGCGTATCGCAACGTCCCGCCACACGCTCCGAAAAAGCGCTGAGCCAGCGGAGCAGATGTTCATCCATAAACCGGGCAGCCTCTTCAAGATGAGTCTCAGTCTGAACGGATGAAAACAGATGGGCGAGAAACTGGAGCTGCAGGACCAGGTGATCGTCGGGCCTGACACGCCAATTCTCAGCCATCAAGCCATATTGTTCATACCAGGCTCTCACCTGAAACATGCTCTCCTGACAGCTGAGCTTCTCTTCATCGATCCAGACGGACTCTTCCGGCGAGGCTTGAATACCATAGCTCAGATAGATGTTTGCATAGTCCGCTGCCAGCTCATTGAGAACGGCATCATCGACCTGTTTCGGCAGCGCGCCAAGCGCACGCTCCATCAGATCCACCGCCTGAGATCCGCCCTCCCCGATCAACCTCAATCCAAGCCCTTGCGGGAAAGCGTCTTCACGCAAGGCTAGCAGCAAGGCTTCGTCAGGCTCCTTATCATGCAGCGTGGTCAGCATTGTCATGTCATCGGCCAGCGCCTGACTGAACGCCTTCAATGCCTCAGCCGGCTTTCTGCTTTTAGCTTCTGCTGGCTGTCCCATTACTCGACCTTCCCTTTACTGTGGGCCACAAAGCCGATGGAAGGGTTGGTCAGTTCGATATTTGCCATGTTTTTCACCTGGCGGGATACCTCGTCATTGGGTCCGACGGCCACGGTTTCCAGCTCACCATTCCAGATCTTATCCACCGGCCCGATATCCAGCACACGCATCATGCAGGCCATGACACAGTAGGGCTTGCGCCCGGCTTCGATCTCATCCACACACATGTTGCACTTCTTCACGATGCTCTCGTAAGGATCGAACTGGGGTGCGCCAAAAGGACAGGCCGCCTCGCAGCGGCGACAGCCTATACAGAGCGTGGAATCTATATCCACGATACCGTCCTGTTTGCGCTTGAAGATGGCGCCGGTCGGGCAGGTCGGCAGACAGGCAGGAGATTCACAGTGGTTACAGGACATATTGACCTTGTAGGCAAATACATCCGGATAGGTGCCACCTTCGACATACTGTACCCGTCTGAAGCGGGGCCCTGCCGCCAGGCCGTTCTTGTCCTTGCAGGCCATCTCACAGGCACGGCAACCGATGCAGTCTACATTGTGGTGCACGAATCCCAGCTGCAAATCGGGCTTGACCGGTGTGTAGGTCTCACGCTTGCGGCGTTTGACGGCTTCCTTGATCTTGGCCTTGTCTTTTGTTTCTGACATTTTTCTCTCCCCCAAGATTAAAGATCACGCCGGAAGACATGCGCCCTCGAAGTGGCAAGCTTGTCCCACCCCGGACGATGTTCCAGATCCGTCTTCTTGATGTTGCAGAGCACCGTGTTGTAGGCAAAGGCCCCGGCCGGGCTCGGCTCGTCCAGGGTCAGCATGTCGGGATTGCCGGCCCGGTCGACGCCGTTCTCATCCAGATCGATCCAGACACCTTCATGCAGGACCGCAACACCGGGCATGCAGCGTTCGGTCACATAGACCGGCACCACACACCTGCCCCGGTCGTTCCACACCTCGACCGTATCGCCGGTCTTGATGCCCAACTTTTTCGCATCCGAGGCGTTCAGTGTCACCTCCTGCTCATAGGTCTCGCGCAGCCAGCTGCAGTTGTTGAAGATGGAGTGGGTGCGCCAACGCGGATGGGGCGAGATCAGATGGAACGGAAACTTGCTGGTCTTGGGGCTGTTCAGAGACTCCCAGGGCTCGATCCATTTCGGAATATAGGGGATCTCATAGCCGTACATGGTCTTCTTCCAGTCGGTGATCTGCGCCAGTTGGGTGGCGAGGATCTCGATCTTGCCCGAGGGGGTCTGGAAATTTGCACCATTCTCGATCTGATCACGGAACGCCACATGGGGCTGGTCAAGTCTGAACTTATAGACACCCCGTTGCTTGAACTCATCCCACGACATGTTGACCTGCTGGTGGGGAATCACCTTGTTCTCCCACCACTCCCGCAGAAAGGCCTCATCCACATTGTCATTGACATGGAAGTAATCCCGGTTGGCCTTGGGGTTGTAGGCCCGACCGAAAACATCGCCACCGATACGATAGGCCAGCTCGGTGAAGACCTGTAAATCGGTCTTGGACTCGCCCATCGGCTCGATCACCTTCGGCCGATGGATATAGTAGTGCCCCTTGTACCAGGGCAGCGCCACATCATGCCGCTCGAAGTGAGTGGCGATGGGCAGCAGGATATCGGCATACAGACCGGAAGGCGTGATGGTGGAATCCATGCAGACCACCAGCTCCAGCTTGTTGATCGCCTCGATCTCCTTGTTGATGTTGGTCAGCTGGTTGAACCAGTCGGAGCCCTGCCAGAAGATGCCCTTGATGTTGGGGATCTGGCCATCGGTCTCGTCCTCCCGCTGCCAGAGGCCGATCTCCTCTCTTTTCACATTCGGATAGTTGAGCACACAGTGGGCCCAGCGATCCGACTTGATCGACTGAAACCATATATTCGAGTACTGGTCGTAGGGATAGGCCACCGCTTCCGCATGCCAGGCCTTGCCGACCCCCTCCGCACTGCCGCCGAGGATGCCGATGTTGCCGGTCATCGCCTGCAGTGCCGCCGCCATGCGGTTGTACTGCTCGCCGTAGGCGTTGCGCCCCGGGGCCCAGGAGGCCTTCAGCGCCGCCGGCTTGGTGGTGGCGAACATGTCCGCCAGCTTCTTGATGTCCGCGGCGGACACGCCGCAGATCCGCTCCGCCCATTCCGGGGTCTTGGGCTCGCCATCACTGGCGCCCAGGATATAGTCCTTGAAGTTCTCCTTCTCCTTGGCCCACTCCGGCATGGTGCCGGCGTCCATCCCCTGACAGAATTGGTCGATAAAACCCTGGTCCTGCAGGTTGTTGGTGAAGATATAGTGGGCCATGCCCGCCATCATGGCCGTGTCGGTGTTGGGTTTGATGGGAATCCACCAGGCATCGTAGGCGGCGGCCGAATCGGTATACTGGGGATCGATCAGGACGAACTTGCAGCCACGCTGCTTGGCCATGCGCATATACATGAAGGTGTTGCCGCCGTGGAAAGTATAGGCCGGGTTCCAGCCCCACATGATCATCAGCTTGGAGTGGGCGAAGGCATCGTCCTCATTGCCGTCCTCGATGGTGCCGAAGGTCATGCGCGAACTGAAGGTGGTGCCCTGGTAGGAGGGCACCGACCAGGAGCTGGTGCGGCTGCCGAACATGCCGAGGAAGCGCCCCAGCAGACCCTCGATCTGATCGGACTTGTGCAGCACGCCGTAGGAGGCGCCGGCGTAGCTCTGATCGAGCAGCGCGGTGGGGCCGTAGGTATCCTTGAGATGGACCATCTTTTTAGCGACGAAGTCCAGGGCCTCATCCCAGGAGACCCGCTTGAACTTGCCCTCGCCCCGCTCGCCCACCCGGATCATGGGATAGAGCAGCCGCTCCGCCGAATAGAGCCGCTGGCGATAGGAGCGGCCGCGCAGACAGGCCCTCAGTTGGGGCTCTTCGTTGCTGTCTTTGCCAAAGTGCCCCCCCCTTTGGTAACGGCCATCATCGGTGGAGAGACGCACGATCACGTCTTTCCACTTGTGCGCCACCAGCATGTGACGGGAACCGCAGTTGTGGGCGCAGCTGGTGACCACGGTCTGCAGTTCGTCATCCTTGGGATAGGGTTCGTAGGCGAAGGCCTGGGCCTCTCTGGCGGTCTGCAGTTCGACCAGACCACCGGTAGCCACGGCCGCGCCCCCCGCGGCCGTTGACTTCAGGAATGAACGCCGGGATAGATTCAGGCGTTCGAGTAGATCATCGTTTGTTCTCTTGGTGCTCATCCGTACCTCTCTGTCAGCAGAACGCTACTTCGCCGCCTGTTTGGTTTTTATCTGGAATCTCGGCTCGGACTCAGTCGGCCGCTCTTTTGCCCATTCGGGGATCTCTTCTGCCATTCCCTTCCAGGCATGCCGTGGGTAGGGATAGGGGATGCGGTACCATTGACGCCCGCCATGGCAGCCGTAGCAGACATCGGAATCCCGCTTACCCGCCTCCTCGATGGCATCCGCCTTGAGAAAATTGACCTGATGCCGGGTGGTGCGAATACCCGCATGACAGAGCAGGCAGTTGTCCTGAAACATGCTTCGGGACTCAGACCAGGGGCTGGGCAGCCCCATCATCTGGTAGGGGTTTGACCCATGACACATCAGGCAGATCTCTGGATTGACGGCCTTGCGCAAGGTGAAATCTCTGTTTGAGTGGTCCGGTGGAATCTGTGCCTCCTCGCGCGGATCATTGCCTTGATGGCAGGTGTTGCACTGCATGTCCATCAGCTCTTTTGCCAGAGGCATTACCAGATGCCGGCGATGAAAACTCTCCTGCTCGCCCACATAGACACTCAGCGTCTGATACCAGGCCAGCGCATCAGTGGATTTGACACCAGCCGGCGACTTTTCCCGGACTGTTCGGTCCAGAACCTCCTGATGGCAGCTTAGACACTGCTCATCGGTTGCCTCGTCAATAGCTGGCTTGAAATGGATCGGGTGCCATCGAGCACGCTCATAATCCCCTTTCACGCTATCAGCCGCAAACGCCCCACTACTGGCCGTTACCAGCACGGAAAAAAGCAGGGTGATAAATATGCATAGTGCTTTCAACTTCATGGATTAACCCTCGCCCGGAGCGATCCAGATCGCTCTATCTTGATGTGGGAGTTGATTTTTGAAAGGGCGCATCCCTGCGCCCTCTTTTGCATCCTTGCTGGATTATCCTCAGGTCAACCGAGTCTCTAGCGCCAGCCTGACATGCCACTCATGCCGCCCATGCCGGACATTCCACCCATGCCTCCCATGCCTCCCATGCCTCCCATGCCTGACATACCACCCATTCCGGACATGCCTGACATACCGCCCATGCCACTCATACCGGACATGCCTGACATGCC
>JBDLIF010000201.1:0-5450 GCA_039714955.1 Pseudomonadota bacterium
TTGTACCCTTCTTGGTTTTATTGCCCTTTTTTTTGGATGCCATGTTTTTCTCCCTCTTGGTCTATTTCCACGCCTGATCTGAACTTGTTTCAGATTTCCATATAAAAGATAGGAAGTTAATTGAGCTATTTCCAGTCGGTTTTCCCATTAATCACCGCTGACCTGATAACGCTCAATATAAGGGAAACAACCCTCGGCCCTATCGACTGAACATCAGATCCCTTTTGTTCTCTTCAGAATCGCCCTCTCCAGCCGCACACCCTTCAATTTTGCCCGACGCAGGTCGGCTTCGGTAAGATTGGCCTCCATGAGGTTGACCCCACGCAGATCTGCCTGCCTTAGCCTTGCCCGCTTTAGATTGGCCCCCTTGAGATCTGTGTCTCTTAAGTTACACCCATTGAGATGGGCATCCTTCAAGTCAACCCAGCGGAGCTTGAGTCCGCTCAGATTCTGGTCATCCAGGTCAAGCGCCTGTTTGCCCTTGTTACGCCGCAGTTTTACCCACTTGTTGAATACATCGACGTTTTGCTGTTTCAACAACTTCAGAGCCTCTTTATTTGCCATGCCCACTCCCGACAGTTGATGTATGATTAGACTTCCTATTTCAGCTTAAAGGTAGTTCAGGAAACCTCATTATACAGGTGTGAATTCTACGCTGGCGCAATATCTGGTCAATCAATATCCATAATTGAATATGAAAGAAGCACAACACGCACTGGTGCTGAATCTGCACCAACCCACTGGAAATCTGTATGACCTCCTGAGTACCGAACCCTGGCAAACGGAGCAGATCCTGTTTGCCATCGACCGTATTCCAAGGGTGCTCTGGCAATACAAAGACCTGGGACGGGTTCACCTGGCCATGTCGGGCACGCTGCTGGAGGTCCTCTCCGATCCGGCATTTCAGCGCCAGTTCTACGGCAAAGTAGATTGCGGGTCCATGCTCTGGCATCTGCAGAACAGAAGTATTATCGATATCCTCGGCACCGGCTACTACCATCCGGTACTGCCCCTGATACCTGAAGCGGATCGGGAAGAGCAGTTGAAACGCTGGCAGGGTATCGCCCATCACCTCTTCTGGCGCTCGGATTTCTCCGGTTTCTGGCCACCTGAAATGGGCTTCAGTATGGAACTGATACCCCTACTCAAGCGGCTTGGCTACCGCTGGGTGCTGGTGGATTCCGAACATGTCGAAGCGGTCACCCCCATGAGCTGGCATGAAAAACGTTACCGCCCACATATCGCCCGACAGGGTGATGACGAGATCATCGTGGTAGTGCGCGACCGTGAGCTCTCGGACTCCCAGGAGTCCGGCATGGAGTTCAGCTGGTTCCAGCAAGAGATCGCGGAACGCACCCGCTGGTGTGATTTCACGCCCTTGGTGACGACCTGTACGGACGGGGACAATGGCGGCTGGTTCCGTAACACCACTGAAGGCAGTGGATTCTGGGGCGAGTTCTATCCCACCTACATGAATGCGGTCGATGCGGGTACCGCTGGGGTACGTCCCACCTTCATCGACGACTATCTCGATCAGCATGGGACCTGGGGTGAGGTAGTGGTCAACACCGGTGCCTGGAACACGGGCTGGCATAATGGCCAGGGTTTCCTGCAGTGGACCGGCTCGCAAATACAGCGCGATGCACTGGCTGAGCTCCCGGATCTAAGCAAAGCGGTCCATGATGCCCGCTGGAAGGCGGGGGAACGCTATGAAGCCAACCCGGAGGTCTGGAAGCAGTTGGAGGATGCCATGTGGCACCTGTTGCGCGCCGAGACCAGCTGTAATTTCTTCTGGGGTGAGGCCTGGGTCGATCGCTGTGAAGCTGATCTCGCTCATGTCCGTGAGATCATGAAGGGTGTAGATTAGCCGATTTCTGTTCCGTCACAAATAAAATAGGGAGCATTCATGCAAGAACTACCAGAATATATCGAAGATATACCCAATATCAGCGGTGCTGAAGAACAGATCATCGAAACCATGCGCAATGGGGCCGAAAAGGAGCTGTTCCGCGGCACTGGACGGATCGACTTTGGCACAACCCGGGCGGCCTGCGCGATCGCGCTGCACATGCATCAGCCCCTGATTCCCGCCGGTGGCGACGATCTGCACAACGCCGCCCTGATCAGTAATCTGCAATATATGCTGGAGCACCAGGATATCGGGGACAATCACAACGCCCCTGTCTTCGCCGACTGTTACGCACGCTTAGGCGATTATATTCCGCAACTGGTGAACGAAGGGAAAAACCCCCGGGTGATGCTGGAATACTCCGGCACCCTGTTCCACGGTCTGCGCAAGATGGGTTACGACTGGGTCATCGACAAGCTGAAGACCATCACCAGCAACCCCAGCTATCAACCCTATGTGGAGTGGCTCGGCATGCCCTGGGGGCACGCGGTGGCGCCCTCCACCCCGGTGCAGGACTACCGTCGCCACGTACTGGCCTGGCAGCAGCACTTCGCCGCCATCTTCGGCATGTCCGCTTTGGAAAGAGTACGTGGCTTCTCACCCTCGGAGATGGCCATGCCCAACCACCCGGATGTGGCCTATGAGTTTATCAAGACCCTGGTGGATTGCGGCTACCAGTGGGTGCTGGTGCAGGAGCATACCGTGGAGCAGCCTAAGGACGGCTGGAATCCGCAACGCCCCCACCTGCCCCATCGGCTGGTCTGCACCAACTCCAAGGGCGAGACCGCGGAGATCATCGCCATCGTCAAGACCCAGGGCTCGGATACCAAGCTGGTGGCGCAGATGCAGCCCTGGTTCGAGGCCCAGAGCCTGCGGAAGGTAGAACTGGCCGGCAAGCAGGTGCCCCCCCTGGTGACCCAGATCGCCGATGGGGAGAACGGCGGCGTGATGATGAACGAATTCCCACCCAAATTCATGGAGGTGGTGGGCACCGCCTCCGGGTCGGACGTGCCGCTGATGAATGCCAGCGAGTATCTGGAGCACCTCTTCGCCCTGGGCATCAAGACCAGTGATCTGCCGGTGGTGCAACCCCTGTTCCACAGGAAGATCTGGGAGCGCATGCAGCCCGGTGATGGGCCGGATAAGCTGGCAAAGGTCATCCAGACCCTGCGCCAGGAGGATCATCAATTCCACATGGAGGGGGGTAGCTGGACCAACGACCTCTCCTGGGTGAAGGGCTATGACAACGTCCTCGCGCCCATGGAGGAGGCCAGCATCCGCTTTCACGAGCAGATCGATGGCAAAGGCATCGCCACCGACGATCAGCGCTACCGCAAGGCCCTGTTCCACCTGCTCTCCTCCCAGACCTCCTGTTACCGCTATTGGGGTCAGGGCCTGTGGACCGATTATGGCCGGGAGATCTGCCGACGGGCGGAGAGTATCCTGAACAACGATTTCTGACCAAGACTTAAGAGCGCCATCAACGCTGTACCTGAAGGAGGCGAACACCATGAAGGATAAAACTGCTGCAAAACTGGACCCTACCCTGCAAAAGATCATCGAGGCGCGGCATCACGACCCCTTCGAGGTATTGGGCCGCCACGAATCGGGCGATCAAGCGCTCGTCCGGGTCTTCCTGCCCCATGCGGAACGGGTCACCATCGCCGAGGGAGAGCTACCCATGCAGCGCATCGAGGGCACCGATCTCTTTGAGTGGCGTGGTCCTAAGAATAACCTGCCGGAGCGCTATCGCCTGGTCTGGCACGATGACGCCAACCGAGAACATGTGCATCACGACCCTTACTGCTTCCCACCCCAGCTCGGCGATCTGGATCTGCACCTGTTCGGCGAAGGCAAGCACTGGCACGCCTACCGCTTCCTCGGCGCCCACCTGCATGAGGTGGATAACGTGGCGGGCGTGCTCTTCTCGGTCTGGGCCCCCAACGCCAGCCGTGTCAGTGTGACGGGTGACTTCAATCGCTGGGATGGTCGCGCTCACCCCATGCGCATGCGTACCGGTGGTGCGTGGGAGCTGTTCATCCCCAACCTGGGGGCGGGAGAGCTCTACAAGTTCGAGATCCGCAACGACCGCTGGGACGCGGTCTTCTCCAAGGCTGATCCTTACGGCCGCCGTTACGAGTTGCGGCCCAGGACCTCCTCCATCGTCGAAGCCCCCAGCAGCTATGAATGGGGGGATGAGCAATGGCTGAAGCAACGGACCCGATGGGACTGGCAGCACAAGCCGATGTCGATCTACGAGGCCCACCTCGGCTCCTGGCAGCGGGGTCCCGAGGGAGAACTGCTCAACTACAAGGAGCTGGCCCACCGCATGGTGGAGTATGTGCGGGAGCTGGGCTTCAGCCATATCGAACTGCTGCCGGTCACCGAGCACCCCTATGATCTCTCCTGGGGTTATCAGGCCACCGGCTACTACGCCCCCACCAGCCGCTTCGGAACCCCTGACGAGTTCCGCTATTTCGTCGACTACTGCCACAAAAACAACATCGGCGTAATCATCGACTGGGTGCCCGCCCACTTCCCCAAGGACGCCCATGGGCTGGCCCGTTTCGACGGCACGCCGCTCTATGAGCATGAGGACCCACGCCTGGGGGAACACCGCGACTGGTCGACCCTGATCTACAACTTTGGACGCTACGAGGTGAAGAACTTCCTGCTCTCCTCCGCACTGTTCTGGCTGGAAGAGCTGCACATCGACGGCCTGCGGGTGGACGCGGTGGCCTCCATGCTCTATCTGGACTATTCCCGCGAAGAGGGTGAGTGGGTCCCCAATAAATACGGCGGTAACGAAAACCTGGAGGCCATCGACTTCCTGCGCGATATGAACGAGGTGGTGCATGATCAGGTGCCCGGCGTACTCACCATGGCCGAGGAGTCCACCTCCTGGCCTCAGGTCACCAAGCCGACCTATCTGGGTGGGCTCGGCTTCGATCTGAAATGGAACATGGGCTGGATGAACGACACCCTCGCCTACATAGAGAACGAGCCGATCCATCGCCAGTACCACCATGGCATGCTGACCTTCAGCATGCTCTACGCCTTCAGTGAAAACTTCCTGCTGCCCTTCTCCCACGACGAGGTGGTGCACGGCAAACAGTCGATGCTGCATAAACTGCCTGGCGACGAATGGCAGCGTTTTGCCAACCTGCGCCTGCTCTACACCTACATGTTTACCCACCCCGGCAAGAAGCTGCTCTTCATGGGCACCGAGTTCGGTCAGGGCAATGAATGGAACAGCGCTCAGCCTCTCGACTGGTGGACCCTGGATTATCCCCTGCATAAGGGGGTTCAGCACCTGGTGAAGGACCTCAACCAGCTCTACCACAACGACTCAGCCCTCTATACGCATGAGTTCGAATGGCATGGTTTTGACTGGATCGACTGCAACGATGCGCAACAGTCCGTGCTCAGCTATCTGCGCAAGGACGATAAGGGCGATCTGACGGTGGTCATACTCAACCTCACACCTGTCCCCAGGGAACACTATCGGATTGGCCTGCCTCAAGGGGGGCGTTGGGAAGAG
>JBDLIF010000202.1:0-5368 GCA_039714955.1 Pseudomonadota bacterium
GTGAGCATGGGCATCCGAAGAAACAGCGCTGACAGGGTCGTTAACGCACTGATTCCTTGTGAGATGCTGCTAAACTTAGTGCCATTCGGGACAGACCACGGTTTCGAAGATATTGAATAACCGTGGTTCTTCTAAACCGTGGTCTGTCCCATGTTTTCATGTTTTGCGGTATTGAGTCGGAAGCCATCGATAAATATCACTCCTGCAATCACATCAGCTAGATGGTTTAATCCTCTCAATCGGCGTTATCGTTTCTGTGATTTATCGCCCCGGTATCCATATTGATGGATTGCCGCCACATATCATACAGCGTGGCTATGACCGTAACTCCTGCTTCTGTTGTGAAGAAGGCTACCATCTCAAGCTACATTGGCTTAGTGGCAAGCAACAAAACCTCTGCTTATATATATATTCGCAACCCATTCACTCAGCTATTTATCCGTTGGTTCAAACGATAATTGAACATTTTTCAGTCTATTTACCTTCGCGCCATCAATCCATTCATTGCGTTCATTGATAAAAGCAGCCATTGCTTCCAGATCGAACTGGCGTTCAATGCCGATGAACGGAAACATTGCGTGTAAGATAAAGGCAACGACACTGTTAAATAGCCGCCAGGCAATACCCATGGAAAAACACCAGTGCTCAGAGTAGGTCATCCCTTGCTGTTGTGGATGTTCGGTTAATGGATTCATGGCCATGACCTCTCAAACCTCAGTCCGGATGTTTAATTGGGATGCGGACGTTTATCAATGGCTTGAGCCGACGAAAACACCAATCCATGTGAGGAGATCGCCGGATGCCACTCCCGGCGGCACCCGATTCCATAGGGGGGTTGGAAGGGAAGGGCCTTTGCCGCAACTGGCCATCTGCTCCCACCCCCCAGCCTGTTTCTACCACTCAGGCAACCGCCCGAACTGCCCGCATCCTCTCAACCGTGACCGGAACGGGTCTGCACACCGTGTTGCAGACAGGCGAGTGGTCCCTGGCAAACGAAATCAGTGCATCGATTTCCTCATCACTGGCATCCGCTTCGATCTCCATGTTGATGCGGATCGATTCGTAGCCGACGGGTACCGAGTCATCCAGCGCAAGCATGCCCTGCACATCGATGTTGCCGACCAGCTCGGTGGAGAGCTTGCGGATCCGGATGCCGCGCGCCGTAGCGTGCAGCACCGTGGTGGTGGTCACACAGCCGGCCAGGGCGTGCAGCAGGAATTCCACCGGATTGGCGCCCTCGTTGTTGCCGAGCAGGACCGGCGGTTCACCGTTGGTGAACACAAAGGGTTCACTGCGTGATTCATCCTCGCTGCCGGCGCCGTAGAAATCCTGGATGGACGAGCGGTTCTCGCCGCCGTTGATCCATTGGTTGCGGGCACGGAATTCGAACTGGGCCAGCGTCGGGTCCTGCTGCAGGACATCAATCGTCTGCCCCATCTGTTCCAGGTTGAGGCCGTTACGGGTTGTGTCGTCTTGTTGTTTCATGATCCTCTCCTTCGAGGTGGTTGGTTGCACGGAGCCGCATCGATTGAATAATGGGTTTCTTTGCGGCTTGAGTAGATGATGGAACTTGACAAGCTGCCTTATAAGATGGATATATGACAAAAACAGGGCATACGTGCCATTAATTACATCGGCAGGAGGGCAGCGTGTCATCCAGTGAAGAGAGGTCTCGAAAAGACCCGGTGGCGGTGTCGATCGTCGCCATTCCGGAGACCGCCGGTTCGGCGCTCTACGGCATGGTCGATGTGCTGCTCGCCACCGGCAATATCTGGGAGACACTGGTGCGTACGGACACCCAGCAAAACCTGTTCGACGTGCACATCGTTTCGACGCACAAGCTGCCATTCACCTGCGGCAACAGGATTCCGGTCAAACCGGACTATTCAATCGATGATGATCCCGAAGCCGACATCGTCATTCTGCCGGAGTTGTGGCTGGGGCCGGATGAGGAGTTCAAGGGACGCTATCCGGAATTGATGGATTGGATTCGTCGGAGATACAAGGCGGGCACATCGCTCTACTCGGCCTGTTCCGGTGCCATCATGCTGGCGGAATCCGGGCTGCTCGACGGCTGTCCGGCTACATCCCACTGGGGCTACAGGGACCTGTTCAGTAAACACTATCCCAATGTCTTTTTTCAGCCGGAGCCCAATCTGGTGTTTGCCGATCCCTCGGGCAGGATCGTCACCGCCGGCGGCACCACCTCCTGGCATGACCTCGCCCTGCATATTATCTCGCGTCATGCCGGTACCGGTGAGGCGCTGCGCATCGCCAAGGTCTATCTGCTCAAGTGGCATGGGGAAGGGCAGCTGCCCTATGCCTCGCTGGTTAGAAACGCACCACATGCTGATTCCATCGTGCGTGCCTGCGAGCAGTGGCTGAAGGAGAACTACCGCGAAAACAACGCCATCCGGCTGGTGGTGGGACAAGCCGGCATTCCCGAACGCACCTTCAAGAGACGCTTCAAAGCCGCCACCGGCGCAACCCTCATCGAATACCTGCAGAACCTGCGCATCGAGGAGGCCAAGCGCATGCTGGAGGCAGGGCGGATGCCGGTCGACGAGATCAGCATAGATGTCGGCTACGAAGATCAGTCATTCTTCAGGAGACTCTTCAAGCGCCTGACCGGTCTGACGCCCAGCCAGTACCGGCGGTTGTTTCAGCCGGTAATCGGCGCCAAGGCGTAAGCTTTCCCAGATAGCAAACAATTCAATATTGGAGTTTTCTGCTCAGGCGTATGCGTAACAGTATAAATTGGATTTTGGTATAAGCAGAAGCGTCCAAAAAAAGTAGTCGCGCTAGGTTATTTTCTTGACGGAGTGCTAGTTTTTGTATGGGTTATTCATTTGGGCTGGGTGCGATAATCCGTTTTAATGTGCGTTTTGAAAATACCCTGGACATAGCCCAATCCGCCTCATTAATAACCCTGCCCTATGAAAAGATGTTTAGTAAGTTTTGCGGTACTTTCTACCTGTTACCTGCCACTAACAACAGCGGTTGCCGCTGATGAGCTGAGTATTGCAAGAGATCAGGAATACACCCTGCCCGCCGGCAAGACCTTCATCCACTATGACAAGCTGACGCTTGAATCCAATGCCTCCCTGATGATTCCGGAGAGCGCCCGGACACTGACTCTTAGAGCGGACTATTTCGTCGCTGAAAAGGGTGCGAAGATCTATCAATACTTCGCCAGACGCGCGCCACAAGGCGCGCAAGGCCCCCAAGGGGCACAACCGGATTATGGCGATACCGGCCATCCCGGCGGGGGTGGTCAACCCGGCACCCAAGGGCAGGACAGCGTTGATCTGACGCTGCAGCTTGGCATCGCCCGACTCGACGGCACCACCATTCTGTTGCGCTCTCAGGCTGGCGGCCACGGCGGCAAAGGGGGCAAGGGTGGCCTGGGTGGCGGAGCCTCCTGTGGACAAAATAAGCGCGGCGGTAACGGTGGCAAGGGCGGCAGGGGTGGCGCAGGCGGTGCACCGGGTGCGGCCGGCCCCCTCTCTCTGATCTGGTGGCCTGTCGAGCACCCTGTTCCACACTATCGCTCCGGCCAGCCGGTCGGCCTGACGGTGGTACTGCAAACCGGCGAAGGAGGCTGGGGCGGACCGCCCGGGGACGGAGGTGATGGACATGGCGGTAAAGCCTGTTTCCCCGTTGGAAAAAAGGGCGGTGGCAGCCCCGGTCCTCACGGCACCCTCGGCCAGGCCGATACGGGTAACAGCGTGTATCAGGGCGTCTCATTCGAACGCCGGGAGTTGGCGCTATGAAAAGGATAGTCGGTCTACTGCTGCTCACAACGCTACCCTGGCTGGCGCATGCCCAGCCGACGGCCACTGCCCGCATCGCCACTGACAATATCGGTATTGAGTTTATCTTCGACAATCCCGGCGCGCAGGCCTACGCCTGCGACTTTGCCATGGTGGATGTAGAGTACAACGCCCCGGGCAATCCACGCTTCCCGGCTCAGGTCGAAGACCTCTATCTGGCCCCGGCCAGCAGTGGCCTGGTGGTAAAACAACCACAGCAGCAACTGGATGGGCTTAGAAGCCTGTTCGGTGATCAGATAAGCGCCGCCAGCCTGATTGATGGGGTGAAACTCAGCTGTAGTCCCGATCAATCAGACCGGGTCTTTGCCCTGGTGATCGACAACCGCGGCGCCTGTGGCGACCCCCGGCATATCCTCATGAACTACCAGGTGGATCTGAAAGTCCACAAAATCAGCGTCGCCTCGCCACCTACACCACTAGCGCGGACAACCGATGAGCTGTTCGTACATGACCAGGGCCTGGCCAGCCTATACAGCCTGCATCGGGAGACCCCCCGGCAGCTTGCGGCCTTGACTATCGGTGCGGATGGTATCAGCCAACTCAACACCCTGGATCTGCCTCCCCCACCAAGTGGCCTTCTGGGGTTCAATGACATGGAAATCCTGCTGCCGCTAAGCGGCATGACCCTGCTGGATCGGGAAACCCTCTTACTTGCCTATCAGCCGGGCGCTCAGCAAACCACCGCCACCAGCAACAACCTGTCGCCCCCCAGCACCCAACTCTACCTGGACCTGATCAGCCTGGAGCCAGACACGGGGGCGCTGATCAGCAGCACCCGCACAAGCCTCAAATTCGCACCGCTCAGTGACCCAGAGCTGTTTGTCGGCCGCTCAGGCCATACACCGGATAGGGTCAAGCTCTATTTCGCCAGTCCACCCATCAACCGCTCCAGCTATGGTCTAGGGCTGCTCTCCAAGACCCCGACCGATCAGTTCGCCTCCCCGCATAAAGATCTGCTCGGACAGCAATCTGTCGTTCGTGTGAATGCGCAAAAAACAGCCAGCGGCTGGCAGTTCGCTGCCGCCAAACTAGGCGATCACCCATTCTTCAACACGAATGGCGATTCCCCGGTACTGATCTATAACTCATTTGCTCATGCGGATGATTTCTCAACCTCAGGGGCATCCAGCCAAACCAGACCTTCTGCCAGCCTGCGCATCGACAACCTGGTGATTGAGCGGACAGGTGAGCGGGGTGAACAGGCACTCAAGGTCTGGTCTCTCCCAGCCAGGGGTGCCCCCGTGGTGTCGCAAACCATCCCGGCCGGTCTCTGCGACGCACGCTTGATCGCCATCGATAAGCGCATCTATACCTCGGGCGAACTCGATATCAACGCCCAGGATAGCGCCGGCAAGACCCGCCTGCACGACCTCGTTGAACTGGGCAATCCCGAAAAACTCATCAACTGGCTCGCCAAGGGACCCGCACTAGATATCAGAGACGCGAGTCAAAAGACCCCACTCATGCTTGCGGTTGAAAAAAACCGCGGTGATCTACTCGCCGCTCTACTCCATGCAGGCGCACGCTTTGACCTC
>JBDLIF010000203.1:0-5364 GCA_039714955.1 Pseudomonadota bacterium
TAGTTTCCCGCTAACAGACTCTCCAGTTCCACCAGGCGCTCCGGGGAGCCGACATCGATCCAGACTCCCTGGTGGATTTCACCGCTCACCCGATGTTTTTGCATGGCGCTTCTCAGCAGCGGCCCCAGCGGAAAGGCCCCGGCAGCACAGCCACTGAACAGCTCGGGGTGGTAGACCCCGATACCACTGAAGGTAAGGCGATCGGTAGCACCCTCCAGCAACCGCCCGTTGCTCAATACGAAATCACCCTGCGGATGATGCGCGGGATTGTCAACCATAACGAGATGCGCCAACTGCCCCTCGGCCAGATGCATGCTGCTGAATTTGAAATCGCACCAGATATCCCCATTCACCACCAGAAAGGGTTCCTCTCCCAGTAAGGGTAGTGCATTAAAGATGCCTCCACCGGTTTCCAACGCCGCTTTTTCCGGAGAGTAGTGAATAGAGACACCCCAACGACCGCCATCCTGAAGATAGGCCTCGATCTTTGCGCCCAGATGGGCATGATTGATAATCAGCTCCTTGATACCCGCGGCCGCGAGCCGTTCGATGTGATATTCGATCAGTGGCTTGCCCGCAACAGGGAGAAGCGGTTTGGGGGTGCGGTCAGTGAGTGGCCGCATGCGCTCGCCGCGACCCGCCGCCAGGATCATGGCTTTCATCTGGTTAACATTCAATATTGGAATAACAACGACCAGAAAAAACTCTGTGGGCTCTCGGCAACCGCTCCATGCGTTGCTCTACCTCCTGCATCTGACCTCCATGGACGGAGGAAATGCGGAAGGATTGCAGGAGCAATCCCAGCCATGCAGTCGTGTGTCTCCGTGGCTAGATAATATTCCTATCGCTTCATCGACTCGAAGAACTCTTCGTTGGTCTTGGAGACCTTGAGCTTGTCGTAGAGAAACTCCATCGCCGCCAGCTCATCCATGGGGTGGAGGATCTTGCGCAGAATCCACATCTTCTGCAGTTCATCCGGCTTCATCAGCAGCTCTTCACGACGGGTGCCGGAGCGGTTGATGTTGATGGAGGGAAAGATGCGCTTTTCCGCGATTCGGCGGTCCAGGTGGACCTCCATGTTACCGGTGCCCTTGAACTCCTCGTAGATCACATCATCCATGCGTGAACCGGTCTCCACCAGCGCGGTGGCGAGGATGGTCAGGGAGCCCCCCTCTTCCACGTTGCGCGCCGCGCCGAAGAATCGTTTCGGGCGATGCAGGGCGTTGGCATCCACACCACCGGTAAGCACCTTACCGGAAGAGGGGATCACCGTGTTATAGGCGCGCGCCAGGCGAGTAATGGAATCGAGCAGTATGACCACGTCCTTTTTATGCTCGACCAGACGTTTGGCCTTTTCGATAACCATCTCGGCCACCTGAACATGCCGGGTGGCGGGCTCATCAAAGGTACTCGAAATCACTTCGCCACGCACCGAACGGGCCATCTCGGTGACCTCTTCCGGACGTTCATCGATTAGCAGGACCATCAGGTAACACTCGGGGTGGTTGTGGGCGATGGACTGCGCGATGTTCTGCAGCATGATTGTCTTACCCGCCTTGGGCGGGGAGACAATCAGGCCGCGCTGCCCCTTACCGATCGGCGCGCAGAGTTCGATGGTGCGGGCAGTGATGTCTTCGGTACTGCCATTACCCATCTCCAGATGGAAACGCTGGTTGGCGAACAGGGGCGTGAAATTCTCGAAGAGGATCTTGCTCTTGGCATTTTCCGGTTGGTCGTAATTGATCTCGGCAACCTTCAGCAGCGCGAAATAGCGCTCGCCGTCCTTGGGTGGACGGATCTTGCCGGAAATGGTGTCGCCAGTGCGCAGGCTGAAACGACGAATCTGGCTGGGGGAGACATAGATGTCATCCGGTCCCGCCAGATAGGAGCTGTCCGCGGAGCGCAGAAATCCAAAACCATCCTGAAGAATCTCCAGTACACCGTCACCATAGATATTCTCACCCTTCTTTGCGTGCGCCTTGAGAATGGCAAAGATCAGATCCTGTTTGCGGGTCCGCGACATACCCTCGATCTTCATTTCATTCGCGAGTTCCGCCAGTTCCGACACCGGCATTTTCTTCAGTTCAGTGAGGTTCATAATGGTTCGGAGTGTTATTAAGAGGTCATGATGGGATGGACATAGCACGTCCTTCTTGGGACGTACCGGGTTGAAAAAATGAATCAGGCTAGAAGAGGTGGAGTTTTTCTTGAATCGCCTATGAAGATATTGTAGCAGGCGTTCCTTTCAGATCCAGGACTGTTTCCGGTCGATTACATGTTACTGTCGATAAAGGCAACCAACTGAGACTTGGAAACGGCACCCACCTTGGTTGCCTCCACTTCCCCGTCCTTGAACAGCATCAAAGTCGGAATACCACGGATACCATACTTTGGTGGTGTATTGGGATTGTCATCGATATTGAGTTTAGCGACCTTGAGCCGACCCGCATACTCGACGGCAATCTCATCGAGCACCGGCGCTATCATTTTACAGGGGCCACACCACTCGGCCCAATAATCGATCAGCACGGGCTGATTCGACTGAAGCACATCCGGCTCGAAAGAGTCGTCTGTCACATGCACAATCTGTTCACTCATTCTATGAGTTTCTCCAACTCTATGTGAGATTGAAAGCGGCGGATACAGGCTGCATCTACGCTTTGATTCATGTAGTTAAGAATATGAAACTGACCAGGTGATACCAGCTACTGGCGTAGACTGCCCCTTTAATACCGTCCAATTGAATCGAAAAATGGAAGATTTTTCAAGCATTATATCCGAATATATCCAAATCTTCCCTATTTAAACTTCGTGAGCTTCATGCTCGTCGTGGTGAAAGTGCAGTCTATTCCGCATGATTTGCGGTCGCGGGCGTTTCCAGCAACCTATCCACCTGACACAATCTGGCAATGGCCAGAATCGATTCGGGTATTCCATCGATAATCAACTCACCACCCATCCGCTCCGCCTGACTTAGCCACTCCAGCAGCAAGGCAAGGCCCGCGCTGTCTGCCCGTTCGACCCTCCCCAGGTGCAGGTTTATCCTCTGGCTTTTTTCAAACAGGTTTTTCGATTCCACCAGTAACTTGCGCGCAGTGGCAAAGGTCATGTCACCCGTTACATGAAAATCCTTCTCCCCATCTCGGTCCAGCTTAGCCTTCACCTCATCACCACCCAGCTATTCCATTGCCTGCTCTTCCGCTTTACTGAAAAGAAACTGGCCTACAATCTCCTCCAGCACCAGCGCGGATTGCGTCATGGTGATCTCACTGCCCTGCACCAACATAGATTCACTACCGCCCGGATCGAATCCGATGTATTGTTCGCCCAGCAATCCGGAAGTATATATTTTGGCAAAGGTATCTTCTGGAATCTGGTTATATCCTGGTTCGATACGCATGCTCACAACCGCTTCGAAACTCTCTTGATCATAGCGAATACTCTCGACCCTGCCGACTCGAACCCCGGCCATTGACACCGCGGATCGCACCTTGAGACCACCGATGTTGTCAAACCGGGCCGTCACTTCATAACCTTCGCTGGAGGTCATGGCGCTGAGATTACTGATCTGCATGGCAAGAAAGAAGAGTGCCAGCAAACCGACTGACATAAAGGCGCCAACGGTAATCTCAAGATGTCTTATCTTCATATCTCAGTCTCCAAACATCAGGGCGGTCAAAACAAAATCCAGCACCAGCACCGCAAGTGCGGAGTGTACCACGGTACGGGTAGTGGCCTTGCTCACCCCCTGCGAGGTCGCCACTGCATCATACCCTTGAAAAAGCGCTATCCAGGTGCAGACAATGCCAAATACCACACTCTTGATAACCCCATTGATCACATCATCCCGCCAGTCGATCTTCGCCTGCATCTGGCTCCAGAAGGCCCCATCATCCACTCCCAGCAAGCCCACGCTGACGAAATAGCCGCCAATCACGCCCACTGCGCTGAACATGGCCGCAAGCAGTGGCATCGAGAGAAAGCCGGCATAAAAACGGGGTGTCAGAATGCGCCGCACAGGATCAACCGCCATCATCTCCAGTCCGGAAAGCTGTTCGGTGGCCTTCATCAGACCGATCTCCGCGGTCAACGCGGAGCCGGCCCGACCGGCGAACAGCAGGGCGCTGACCACCGGCCCCAGCTCCCTGACCAGGGAAGTCGCCACCATCACACCGAGACTCTCTTCCGCGCCAAACTGAGAGAGTACGTAATAACCCTGTAGCCCCAGCACCATACCGACAAAGAGACCCGAGACCACCACGATAGTGAAGGTTCTCACACCCACGGCATGGGCCTGAGTCACCAACAGACCAAACCTCGGTAACAGGCTCGTGATACCCAGGATAATCTGCAGGAACAATAGGTGGCCCCGTCCCAACCGCTCCAAGGCCAGTAACCCCTTACGCCCAAGACCGGCAATGGCGTCCAGCATCAGCGAGACACCTCTTTGCCCAGCAGATCCTCAGCCAGTGGTGGCGCATCGTAGTGGAAGCTCATCGGCCCCTCCGGCAAGCCAAGCATGAATTGGCGAACGGATAATGATTTGGCTGCGGCCAACTCCTGGGGTGAGCCTTTAGCAATCACCTTGCCATTGGATACCAGGTAGATCAGATCAGCGATAGCCGTCGTCTCCTCCACATCGTGAGAGACCAGAACACTGGTCAATTCTACCGCGTCATTCAACCTGCGGATCAATTGGGCCAGCACCCCCATGGAGATCGGATCCTGTCCGGTGAAGGGCTCATCATACATCACCATCATCGGATCCAGGGCAATTGCCCGCGCCAAGGCCACGCGCCGAGCCATGCCACCGGAAAGCTCGGCGGGCATCAACTCCCTGGCCCCACGCAAGCCTACCGCTTCCAGCTTCATCAATGCCAGGCGGCCAACCATCCGCTCAGGCAGATCGGTATGTTCCCTGAGCGGATAGGCCACATTTTCGAACACCGAGAGATCCGTCAGCAGGGCCCCACTCTGAAACAGCATGCCCATCCTCATGCGCAGCTTGAACAGCTCCTTACGGGACAACTTGTGAACATCCAGACCATCCACCTCAATGGTACCGCTATCAGGATGCAACTGACCGCCGATTAGCTTCAGCAGGGTTGTCTTACCGGTGCCACTGGGCCCCATGATCGCCGTCACCTTGCCACGGGGGATGTCGATGTCCACCCCATCGAAGATCGGCCGGTTAGCATGGGAAAAGTGGAGATTGCGAATTTTTACAAGTGGTTTCTTGGCGCTGCTTGTCGACCCAGGCATTAACAGAGAGACCAGATTAGGGAGATGAGGCGTCCATTGTGTCGAGAGCCGATGAGGGCGTCAAGCATAGCCCATCAGTTGCACCAACTGGCGCAGATTTCT
>JBDLIF010000204.1:0-5318 GCA_039714955.1 Pseudomonadota bacterium
ACTATTCATCGATCAATTCCAGGACGGCATCCGCCGCCCGCTCAGCGGCATTGCAGCGTAACGACTCATGGATCTTCCGGTAGGCAGTGGCAATCTCAGCGCACCTTTCCGGTGAGTCCAAAAATGCCAACAAAGCAGGGCCGAGTTTTTCCGGTCGACACTCATGCTGCATGTATTCCGGGGCCAGGGGCTCATCAGCCAACAGATTGGCTATCGACACATAGGGAATCTTGAGCAGGTTGAAATACTTGATCATCCAATAGGTGAGCAGAGACAAGCGGTAGGCCACCACCATTGGACGTTTCATCAATAGAACTTCAAGCGTGGCGGTGCCTGAAGCGGTGAGCACCACCTCTGCCGCCTGGATCGCCTGCCTGGGTTGTTTGTCGAGCAGGGTGATGGGCAGATCAGGAGCCAATGCCGCGATGCGCTGCTCGTACACCTGGCGGATGCGGTCATTCACCAACGGGGTAACGAACTGCAGATCGGGCCGCTGCCGCAGGCACCATTGGGCGGTCTTGATGAAATCATCCGCCAACCGGCTCACCTCACTCATGCGGCTGCCGGGTAACAGAGCAATGGCAGGTCTGACCGGGTCCATGTCCAGCTGGCTGCGCTGGGTCCTGGCGTCGAGGGGCTGCATGGGGATCTCGTCCGCCAGGGGGTGTCCGACATAGACCGCCGGTACCTGGTAGCCACGCAGAAAATCCGGCTCGAATGAGAAGATGCAGAGCATCAGATCGACCGCGCGCCGCAACTTCTTCGCCCGACCCTGACGCCAGGCCCAGACCGTGGGGCTGACGAAATGGGCGGTCTTCACGCCTGCTGCCTTTAGACGCGCCTCCAGGGCCAGGTTGAAATCCGGGGCGTCGACCCCGACGAAGAGCGCGGGCGGGTCATCCGAGAAGTGGCTGTAGAGCTGGCGTCTGACGGACAGCAGCCTGGGCAGATGTTTCAATACCTCCACCAGCCCCATGACCGGGTCCATGCCTGCCAGACTCCGACAACCCTCCGCCTCCATCTGAGGACCGGTCATGCCTTCGAACTGGAGCTCCGGCCTTTTTGCCTTGAGGGCCTGGATGAGCGCAGCGGCCAATTGGTCGCCGGAAACCTCATTGGCAACGATCCCGATCCTCGGTGACTGATTCACCTTAGAATGCCGCGGCTTGCCCCTCTGAGAAAATCCACCAGCACATCCAGTTCCGGTGTCTCCCCAGACATCTCCTGAATGGCCTCGATGGCCTCTTCCAGCCGCTTGTGTGATCGATAGAGCAGCTTATAGGCCCGCTTGATTTGCAGGATGGTCTCTTCACTGAATCCCCGACGACTCAAGCCCTCGCGGTTGATGCCGTGGGGTTTGGCGGGATGTCCCGAGACCATGACGTAGGGCGGTAGATCCTTGCCGACGGCGGAACTCATACCACAGAAACTATGGGCACCTACCTGGCAGAATTGATGCACGGTGGTAAAACCACCCAGGATGGCATAGTCACCGATGGTGACATGACCACCCAGGGAAGCGGCGTTGGCCAATATGGTGTGATCGCCCAACCAGCAATCATGGGCAAGGTGGGTATAGGCCATTAGCAGATTGTCATTACCGATGCGGGTTACGCCCCGGTCCTGTGCGGTACCCCGGTTGATGGTGACAAATTCGCGTATCACATTGCGCTCGCCGATCTCCAGACGAGTCACTTCGCCCGCATATTTTTTGTCCTGCGGATCTTCGCCCACGGAGGCGAATTGGAAGATGCGGTTGTTCTCACCGATCCTGGTCTGCCCCCTGATGACCGCGTGGGGGCCAATGGTGGTTCCTCTGCCGATCCGCACATCTGGCCCAATGACCGTAAAGGGCCCGACTTCAACACCTTCATCCAGTTCCGCTCCGGAATCGATGACTGCGCGATGATCGATCAGTTGCCTATCTCCCTGGCCGTACACATGATCTCGGCGGTGGCGACAACTTTCCCGTCCACCGTGGCAGTGCAGGAAAAGAAACCGATACCCCGCTTCATCTTGTTCAGGATCACCTCGAGGAGGAGCTGGTCACCCGGTTCCACCTGCTGCTTGAAACGGGCCTTGTCGATGCCCACAAACAGATAGATCGTATGTTCGCTGACGGTTGAAGGGTCCGATTCCATCGCCAGTAGTCCGGTGGCCTGCGCCATTGCCTCTACAATCAGTACCCCGGGCATGACCGGTTGGATGGGAAAGTGACCGTTGAAAAAGGGTTCGTTGTAGGTGACATTCTTCAATGCCAGCAGGCGGTTGTCCTTTTCGTACTCCAAGACCCGGTCAATCAATAGGAAGGGATAACGATGCGGCAGTAAACTCAGCACCTTGTTGATATCCATCACGATCAAACTACCCTCCGCTCATTACTATTTATCGCCCTGTATTGCAGCGACCTGTTTTTCCAGCACCTTAAGGCGCTTGGCCATCTCATCAAGATGCCGTATCCGGACAACCGCTTTGCGCCAGTCAGCATTGTCCATGGCCGGCAGGTTACCGCTGTAGTAGCCCGCCTCCTCGAAGGAGCGGGTTACCTGAGTGGCGCCCGAAAAGTGTACATTATCCCCGATCGTCAGGTGTCCAGCCAGCCCCGTGTGACCCCCAATCGTACAGTGACGGCCAATCTTTGTGGAGCCGGCAATGCCACTGACACCAGCGATGGCAGTATGCGCACCGACCTGGACGTTATGGGCAATCATGATCAGATTATCCAGCTTGACCCCGTCTTCCAGCAGGGTATCCTCGATGGCGCCCCGATCAACCGTGGTATTCGCCCCGATCTCTACATCGTCACCCAGGATCACCCGACCCAGCTGCGGAACCTTCTCCCAACGGCCCGCATCATTGGCCAGGCCAAAACCGTCCGCACCCAGTACGGCACCTGGGTGAATCAGGCAGCTTGCGCCGATCCAGGTACCCCGGCAAAGCGTCACCCTGGCGATCAGGCGGGTACCTTCCCCAATGACACATTCGTCACCCACCAGGGATCCGGGGCCGATACTAACACCGGCCCCGATCCTGACATCCTTGCCGATGACGGCACAGGGTCCTACCCACGCGCTGGGATCGATTTGCGCCGATGGGGCGATAACCGCGCTGGGGTGGTAACCCGTCTGGCTCTCCGGTTCAGGGAAGAGCCGGTTGGCCACCCTGGCGTAGGTGAGATAGGGATTGTCACAGACCAGTGCCACTGTGGGACAGTCCGCTTCATCATCCGGCGCAAGTATCACCGCCGATGCCTGGGTCTCCGCCAGAAAGTGCCGGTATTTCGGATTAGTGAGAAAACTGATTTCACCTTCCTTGGCTCTCTCCAAGGTGCCGACGCCGGATATTCTGATATCCGGATCGCCATTCAGGCGAGCACCTACCGCTTCAGCCAAGTCACCCAGACGACAGACTACCATGTCCGAAAACCCACCAACTAGTTTGTCTTCAGTCGCTTCAGCTTACTCAGGACAAGATCAGAGATATCTATCCTTTTACTGAAATAGACCACGCCATCCGAAACTATCAGGTCGATTCCTTCCTTTTTACCCACCTCCTGGATCACCTCTCGGATCTGGGTGCGCAGCTTTTTGAACTCCTCGTTCTGGCGTAGATTGAGATCCTCGCGAAACTCCGTCTGGGCATTCTTGAGCTTACGGCTGCGTGACAGGATATCCCGCTCCAGCCGCTTGACCTCGGACTCACTCATCACCGTCCCGTCACGTTGCAGTTTCTCTTCCAATTGCTTCAGCTGCTTCTGATCGGCCAGCAGATCCTTCTCACGCCGCGAAAACTCCGTCTGCAGGCGATCCCTGGCATCGTTATACTGCGGAGACTCTTCAAACACCTTGGTGGCATTGACAAAACCAATCCGATAACTTTCCGCCGAAACAGCAGCTGACAGCAAGGTCAAGACAAGCAAGGATGCACTTATTAAACCTATATTTCTCATTAACTCACTCCTCAATAATTAAAAACCGGCCCCGATGGTAAACTGGAAGAGCTCTAACTTATCCTCATCCCGCGATTTCAGAGGATACCCCAAACTGAAAGAGAGAGGACCCACCGGAGACATCCAGGATAGCATTACACCGCCTGAAGCCCGAAATGCTTCGGCAGTGATCTCTTCGCCGCCACTGACATCAAACACGTTACCCGCATCCAGGAACAAACCGAAACGCATGGAGTCTTCGAAGGTATCTCCCGGAGGTGGAAACAACAGTTCCATTTGACCGGTAATCTTCGCATTTGCTCCCAAGGCATTATCAAATTCATCCTGAGGCCCCAGGGAATTACCCTCGAACCCCCTGACGGTTCCAATCCCACCCGCATAGAAATTTCGGAAGAACGGCAGCTCTTCATCTTCGCCATAGCCATCTCCGTAACCCAGATCGGCGTTGAGTTTAAAGATGATGGATTTCGTCAGGGAAAAGTAGCGCGTGTGGCGGTAGCTGACTCGATAGTACTGAAGATCGCTACTGGGCAGATTGGTCTCAAGAGTCAAGATCTGCTTAGCCCCACGATTCGGGAAGATGGCCCGATCGCGGTTGTCGCGGATCCAGCTGGTGAGAAATTCATAATCGATAAAGTGGTCGCCATTCTCCTCCTCAAAATCGATGATCTCCTGGGGTGGGGAGGAACCGAGAAAAAACTGGGTGTCTTCATAGGCCAGACTGAACCTCAAGCGGTCGAACTCCGTGACGGGAATGCCAAAATTCATGCCCAACCGGCTGACATCGGTGGTGTAGCTGGAGATATTCAGCTCCGCGAAGTCGGTCTCCCGAAAACTGAGTTCGAATCCCCGGCTGATGCCATTGATGGTGTAGTAGGGATTGGTATAGGCCAGGACGAGCCGCCGGTTGGCCTTACTGGTATCGAAACCCGCTGAGACCCGCTTGCCGGTACCGATAAAGTTCTCCTGGGTGATGCTGGCATTGAAGAGAAAACCCTGGGTCTGGGAGAAACCGATACCGGCACTCAGACTACCCGAGGCCTTCTCCTCCACATCGATATCCACATCCAACTGATCGGTAAGACCCGCCACGGCCGGGGTTTCAATATTCACATCGCCAAAATAACCCAGTCGCTGCAGACGCTCCCGGGAGAGACGTACCTTTTCACCGGAAAACCAGGCGGACTCCATCTGGCGCAGCTCCCGTCTTACGACCTCATCCTTGGTCTGGGTATTACCGCTTATGTTGATCCGTCGTACATAGACCCGTTTGCCCGGATCCACGAAAAAGGTGATCGTGACCTGGCGCTTCTCCTGGTCGATATCGGGGATGCTGTTGATATTGGCAAAGGCATAGCCGGCGTCAGAG
>JBDLIF010000205.1:0-5315 GCA_039714955.1 Pseudomonadota bacterium
GCAGTCTCTGTGTCAATCCCCAGCGGGATGGTTCGCTGCTCTGTGTGGTCGAGACCCCGGCTGATCTGAAGATCATCGAACAGGCGATCGACTACCGCGGCCTCTATTTCGTGCTGGGAGGCCATCTCTCACCGATCGATGGGATCGGTCCCCAGGAGATCGGCCTGGATCGGCTCGATCAGCGGCTGGCGGAGGGGAAAGTGCAGGAGGTGATTCTCGCCACCAACGTCACCGTGGAGGGTGAAGCGACGGCCCAGTATATCCACGACATGGCCCGGGCCCGCGGAATCAGGACCACCCGCATCGCCCAAGGCGTGCCCATGGGAGGGGAGCTGGAGTATGTAGATGGCGCCACCCTGGCCCATGCCTTTCGGGGCCGAGCCGAGTTTTAACCCAAAGGAACCAAGATGGACAACTGTCTTTTCTGCAAATTCGTTTCCGGCGAGATCAAACCGGATCTGGTCTACGAGGATGAGGAGGTACTGGCCTTCCGGGATGTGAATCCCCAGGCCCCGACTCATGTGCTGGTGATCCCCAAGCGGCATATCTCGACCCTCAATGAGCTGGAGTCCGGGGATGCGGAGCTGATGGGCAAGCTCTACCTGGCGGCGCGGAAGGTGGCAGAGGATGAGGGTATCGCCGAACCGGGTTACCGTACCCTGATCAACTGTAACGCGGATGGGGGCCAGGCCGTCTTTCATATCCATCTGCACCTGTTGGGTGGACGGCCCATGGGATGGCCTCCGGGCTGATAGCCCCACAATAATGACAACCCGCTCCGACGCTTCACCCAGGGAAGCCAGCAGCCAGACCCCCTATCGGGTCGCGGTGACGGACATGAGCTGCCAGCACTGCGTCACCGCCGTGGACAAGGCGATCCGTGCGGTGCCCGGGGTCAGCGAGGTCCTGGTCAGCCTGGAGAGCAACTCCGCCCAGGTGACCGGTGGTCGGCCGCACTTGATCCTAGATGCGATCAAGGGGGCGGGTTATACGGGCAGCCCCCTGCCCAGCATGCCGGACGGCTGTCCGCTGCCTGATCCCACTGAAACTCCCTCCACAGAGCCCCGCAGCATCGATGGCGGTTATCTCATCGCCATCGAAGACATGACCTGCTCCAGCTGTGTCGCCAAGGTGGAGCGGGCGATCCGCTCAGTCGCCGGGGTGGAGGATGCCGCGGTCAATCTGGTGGAGAAGCAGGCACAGGTCTCGGGGGGTGAGCCACGGGAGGTGGTGAATGCGGTGATCGATCAGGGCTACAACGCCCAGCTGATCGAAATCCCGAAAACCACTGGGGACCTGTTGCTCGCGGTTGCCGGAGGGGAGGTTGATCTACCGGCCATTATCCGGGGATTCGACAGTCAGGCTGAGACCGTCCGGGAGGGGGAGTCGTGGCGCGTCACCAGCTTGCTGCATCCGGGGGATCTGCTGCTGCGGCTACGCCGGACCGGGATCGAGGCAAGTCTCATCGAGGAGTTCAGCGATCCCTACGCGGAGCAGGTGGCACGGGCGCGGCGGGAGATCAGCCGCGCCTGGCAGCGGGCCTTGCTCGCCGGTCTGGTCGGAGCGGGTCTGATGACGGCACATCTTGCCGATCTTCTGCCAGGGTTGCATGTGCATGGCGGGCAGCTGGTCTGGATCGGGATCGCATTGGTTTGTCTGGGCGTGATGTGGTTCAGCGGCCGTAACTACTATCGAGGCGCCTGGCAGCAGGCCCGTCATCTCTCATCGAATATGGATACCCTGGTCGCCCTGGGGACGGGAGCTGCATGGCTCTCCTCCAGCATGCTGGTGTTGTTACCCGATTTCATGCCCAAGGGTGTGACGAATCTCTATTTCGATGCCTCTGTGCTGATTCTGGCCTTCCTGCAGCTTGGTCACGTACTGGAGACCCGGGCCAAACGGACCACCAGCGAGGCCATCGGCAGTCTGATCGGGCTGGCGCCGAAGACCGCCAAGCTGGTGCGCGAGGGTGAGGAGGTGGAGCTGCCGGTCTCCTTGTTGCGGCTGGAGGACCGGGTGCGGGTTCGGCCGGGTGAGCGGATCGCCATCGACGGTGAGGTGGTTGAGGGCAGCTCCAGCGTCGACGAGTCGATGCTGACCGGGGAGTCGCTGCCGGTGAAAAAGGAGCCGGGTGACCCGGTGACCGGCGGCACCATCAACCAGAGCGGCAGCCTGCTGTTCCGGGTCAGCCGTCTCGGCGAGCAGACCACCCTGGCCCAGATCATCCAGATGGTGAAGCGGGCCCAGATGAGCAAACCCCCCATCGGCCGGCTGGTGGACAGGGTCTCGGCGGTCTTCGTGCCGGTGGTGATCCTGATTGCGCTGCTGACCTTCGGCGGCTGGCTGCTGTTCGGTCCGGAGCCCCGTTCGGCCTACGCCCTGACCGCCGGCATCGCGGTACTGGTGATCGCCTGCCCCTGTGCCCTGGGACTGGCCACGCCGATCGCCATCATGGTGGGCACCGGCCGTGCCGCCCAGCTGAATATCCTGATCCGCAACAGCGATGCCCTGCAGAGCGCCAGCCGCCTGACCCATCTGGTGGTGGACAAGACCGGCACCCTGACCCAGGGCAGGCCGGCGGTGAGCCGGATTCAACCGGTGGAAGGACTCACGGAGACAGAGGTGGTCCGTCTGGCCGCCAGCCTGGAGAGAGGTTCCGCGCATCCGCTGGCGCTGACGATTACACGGCAGGCGGAACAACAGCAGATTGCGCTCGTACCGGTCTCCCGGTTTCACAGCCTGGATGGGCGGGGGGTGTCCGGCGAGATCGAGGGCAAGGCGGTACTGCTCGGCAGTCGTCAGTTCATGCTGGAGCAGGGAATCGAACTGCCTGAACCATTACAGGCCGTGGCCTCAGCCGAGGCAGCGAAGGCCGGTACACCGATCTGGCTGGCCTGCGATGGCCGGCTCATGGGGCTGCTGATTCTCAAGGACCCGCTACGACACGACAGCCTTACAGCGATCAGCGGGCTGCACGGGCAGGGGGTAAAGGTGGTCATGTGTACCGGTGACAATCGGGCCACGGCTGAGGCGGTGGCGGCCGAGCTGGGTATAGATGAGATCCACAGCGAGGTGTTGCCGGCGGAGAAGCTGGAAGTGGTCAAGGCCTTGCAGCAGCAAGGCTTCCGGGTTGGCATGGTGGGCGATGGGGTCAACGACGCACCGGCCCTGGCCCAGGCGGATACAGGATTTGCCATCGGCAGCGGCACCGATGTGGCGATCGACAATGCGGATATCACCCTGGCGGGTGACTCACTGCTGAATGTCAGCAGCGCCATTGCCATCTCCAGCGCCACCCTGCGCAACATCAAGCAGAATCTGTTCGGCGCCTTTATCTATAATGTGATTGGTATTCCCATGGCGGCGGGGGCCCTGTTCCCCTTCACCGGCTGGCTGTTGCCACCCATGTTCGCCAGCGCCGCCATGGCGATGTCCTCGGTCACCGTGGTGAGCAACGCCAACCGGCTGCGATTCTTTAAACCTAAAAACCGCAGTTGACCGCTCCATTCTGACAGTAAGGTACTGAAAAAAATGGATAACCTCGATCAATTTTCTCACCCATTGGGTGACTCACGCTACGGGCCGAATGGCACGTCCACGGCGGCGCATAGCCGCGTTGCAACTCCTTGGAATAGAATGACTATTCCGCGTCGTTGCGCGCCGTACATGGATGTACAAGTGTCGCGGGCACAGGATGTGCTGGAGCGACCCTTGCTCTGCACCCCCATGGACGCACCCTTCAACCCGTCCAACTGCAGTTTCTAGGTTAAACCAACCATCATGGAGAAGCCCGTGCCCATCAAACTCAATGTAACCGGCATGACTTGCCCTCATTGCCTGAATAGTGTGACCAAAGCCCTGGAGGCCGTAGCCGGCGTGGAAATGGCGGAGGTCAGTCTCGATACCGGCGAGGCGCTGATAAACGGCGCGGCGGATGTGCAGCAGCTCCTCGCCGCGGTGAAAGAGGCGGGCTATTCCGCGGAACTGGCCGGCTAGTCTTCCTCTCTCGCGGAGCGGGTAGCTCTCGGGTGGGCCATTCTTTAAGCCCCTGTTTTGTCGGGTTACGCCGCGCACAAGGCTTTGTGCCGGGTTCAGGTTTGGTGCTATTGCGCGTCTCACCCGACCTACGTCTGAAGATGCCCTTGTAGGAGCTGCCCATGGCTGCGATTAGCGACGCTAGTCGCTTTGTCTGAAGATGCCGAAAAGGCTTGCCGCCTTTGGTCGCAGCCATGGGCAGCTCCTACGTGGCGGCGTTTTTTTTTCGCTTCTCATTCCAACGAGCAGTCTCGAAAAATAACCTGTATGATGCTGGGGTCATTTTGCTCACTGTGAGTCGAATGGCGCTAATTTCTTAACCAAAGGAGGTAAAGGGATGAGAAAAGATTCCCTTATGAAATTGATATTTTTAGGTGGATTGGCGGGGCTCAGTGCTTCCCTGTCCGCGGCGGGCCCCAGCCCTGCAATGTTGTCCGGAACCTGTGCCGGTTGTCATGGATCTGATGGATCCAGCGTCGCGATTACCCCCAGTATCGCGGGACACTCGGATGAGTACTTCGTGGATACCATGCAGGCGTTCAAAAGTGGTGAGCGTCAGTCTACGGTTATGGGACGAATTGCCAAAGGCTACAACGATGCTGAGATCGCGGCCATGGCCGGCTATTTCGCCAAGCTGCCGATGCAGCCCATGAAACAGTCCTTCGATCAGGCGAAGGCCTCCCAGGGGGCCAAGCTGCATGAAGAGAGCTGCGAGAAGTGCCATGAGGAGGGCGGAAAGCTCGCGGATGATGGCGCGCCACTGGCGGGTCAGTCGATGCTCTATCTGAAGTACAGTATGGAAGACTTTCAATCCGGCGCCCGCGAGATGCCGAAAAAGATGAAAAAGAAGGTCAAGCTGTTAGTCGATGCACATGGTCAGGCCGGGCTCGATGCGGTGATCCATTATTATGGAAGTCAACAATAGGGGTGCGGACCATGTCAGAATTTAATCGTCGTAATTTTCTAAAAATAGGTGGTGGCGTACTGCTGGGTGGTGCACTGGCTGGCTGCGCCACTATGGGTGGCTCGGGTGCCAAGAAAAAGGTGGTGGTCGTCGGGGGCGGCTCTGGTGGCGCTACCGCGGCACGCTACCTGCGCAAGTTCGATGCCGGCATCGAGGTGACCTTGATCGAGGCGAACACCCATTACCACACCTGCTTCATGAGTAACGAGGTGCTGGGTGGTGAGCGGAGCATGGATTCCATCCGCTTCGGCTATGACGGGCTGAAGTCGCTCGGCGTCAATGTGGTGCATGACTGGGTGACCCAGATCGATCCTCA
>JBDLIF010000206.1:0-5269 GCA_039714955.1 Pseudomonadota bacterium
GTTGTTCCATTCTCTCCCGCCCCGCAAGAACAGTCCAGTAATCATTAATCAATAAAAGATCTGATGGGGTTTTTGAAAAGCAAAAAAAAGAGGCGCCATCGGCGCCTCGTCAGGGGTATCGAAGATTACCTTTGTATCACTCTTTTCTTCTTGTCAAAACACCGCATGTCTCATGGCAGGGTGCCGTTACGCCATATAGGCGCGTTGTGAAACAGTTGCATATCCAATTAAGCGCCTATGTCGATTGCAATATTATTCCACTACCTCCTCCATCATCCCTGAATTTATTATAGTGGGGTGGGCGGTTAGCGCCACCAGAGACTACATGTTGTGCTGCCCCCACTGATTACCATAACATTACCCATATATCTTGTGCTAAGTGGGGGCAGGTGGCGCTAACCGCCCACCCCCTTTACTGAATATGCTGATTTATCTTGTAATTCTCACTCAAATGACCGCTTCGGGTCGTGTCCTGCCGTCGAACCATCCGAACGTCGAATGACTGCTCGGGGTCGAGGCGGGCATATTGCGACGCACAAAATAAGAGTCCGCTTCTTTGAGAGATTCTAGCGCTTAACTGCGAACATTACCCAGAGGGCACCGGCCAGCAAATGCCGACATGACGCATTCCCGGCTGCCAAGCTTCGGCAACCAGCCCACGGCCTTTAGAGTAACTCGCCAACAGCGCGTTCCACCTATGCCACTCATCATCCACTGCGACCAATATATGGCCCGCCGCGTTCCAGCGGCGGGCTAGGCGTAACTCTAGGCGATCAACGTCCAGAATCCCGCTGCTTCTCCTTCATCACGGTGCGGTAGAATCGCCCCAGGGCACGGTCATGGGCGCGTTTTTCCGCGAAAGTAGCGGTATTGAAGGCCTGCTCGCGCCTCAGTTTTTGATAACTGATCAGGCGCCGCTCCTCCAAGGTGCCGGCGTCAATGGCGGCGAGCACGGCACAGCCGGGTTCGCTCTCATGGGTGCAGTCGGAGAAACGGCACCGCTGGGCCAACTCCACAATCTCCACGAAGGTCTCCTCCACGCCCTGTTCGCAGTCGGCCAGTTGCAGTTCTCGCATCCCCGGGGTGTCCAGTAATAGACCGCCCGATGGGAGCAGATGCAATGAGCGATGGGTCGTGGTGTGACGTCCCTTGGAATCGTCTGCGCGTATCAGCTGGGTGCCCTGGATGGTCTCACCCAGGAGCGTATTCACCAGCGTCGATTTGCCCACACCGGAAGAGCCCAGCAGGGCCACCGTCTTTCCGCCCCCACACCATTCATTTAATACCGCAACGCTCTCGGCATCCAGGGCGTTCACCGTGACCACCGCGAGAAAGGCGTCCATTGCATTAAGTGCCTCGATGTAGGTCTCAGGAGTCGTGCACTGATCGAGCTTGGTCAGCACCACCACGGGGTTGACGCCGGCCTCATTGGCGAGGGCAAGATAGCGTTCGATTCGATTGAGATTGAAGTCCTGATTTAGCGACGAGACGATAAAGACGTGGTCGATATTCGACGCGATCAGCTGGCGCGCCACCTTGGTGCCTGCGGCCTTCCTGCTAAAGAGGGAGGCCCGGTCCAGGAGATGTTGGAAGCCACCCTCCTGATCGAGCAACACCCAGTCGCCCACCACCAGGGGCGGTGTCGCGGAGGTGACCGGAAAGTGATGCTCGCCGTACTCAGAGTGGGCGCGAATCTGCGAGCGCTCCACGCCGAAGACGCGGGCAATGGTGAAAGACTCCCATTCCATGAGAGTGAGTTGCTGTTGAAAAAAGTGTTGCCACCCCAATTGGGTGAGACTGTATGTAGTGCTCATACAAACCCCTGACACAAAGGTGTCATGCCGCGTAAAAGGCTCTGGGGCAGAAGGTGCCCCGGTTCAGGTCAAACCGGATGGTGCGAGTCGAAAAGGACTACTGTCAAACCACCTGGCGGGTTTTGAATACAAACATGTCTACCCTCCAGAGATCAGATGAAATGGATGGATATAGCGTAACACGAATATTCACGAGCAAACAGGACACCCACCATATCGGATTGATATTAGAGCTTAACTTAACAGCGGACATTACCCGTCAGACTCCGATCGGCCAGAACCAACCGGTCAGTATTGGTCACTATGACGTCTGGTCCTCGGCCGAAGCTGCCGCTGGAGATTTAGCCGACTACTTCCGCTATGGATTCGTTACCGGACGTAGGCCAGGAAATCTCACCGAACGGCAGCTTTCCGATTTCATCTGCGGCAGGATACGACCCATACCGGTCCATCGTGCTCCAGTTCCCCATCAACAGCGATGCCGCGAAAGCGGACGCTGCAAAGTAAGTTATCGAGCAGAAGATTTTGGCCAAACCTTCTTTGAAAGAAACCTATGCCGACGCTTTCAGGATCATCAATTAAGGGATTCCCTCGAAAGGCAGGCAGCGAGCTTGCGCAGCAATAAGCGTGAGACGTTTTCCCACAGCAGGATCTGGGTTTCCTTGTCCATCCTCGCGATGCCGTCGTGTGTAATCTCGATCAGTTCCACATTATCCTCGGCGATCATCGTAACGGCGCGCGGAGAGCCCGGGTCAGCCAAACCCTGAATACCGGTCACCGAACCCGTGTTATAGATCATCTTGCTGAACGGCGTACGCAGGCTGGCTCGTTGTACCGTGAGTTTGCCCGACTCTATCAGCCAGCAGCTGTCCGAGGGATCGCCGCGCTTGTAAACCCGGTCGCCGCTCTTGAGCATGACAGACCTCGGTTCCAGGTGTGCAACGACCTCCTCCAGTTGCTCCTGGCTGAAACCGGTAAACAACTTGGATTTCTTGAGGACCGCAATAAGTTTGTCAGACATGCGCATGTCTCCCTTGGTTGCTTGTTATTTCATGGGCGTTATGACGCCTTTCTAGAGGATGATAACGTACGGAGGGCGCAATATACTAGTGAGCGCGTTCGACGAAATGGTATAACAACGCAGGCTGATGTGGCCTGCACGCCATGCATTCACCAGACCAATCGGAATGTCCGCTTTAAGCATTCAGCTGCCGGTCGCTAGTGTAAGTCCGAATGACTCTTTCTGGCCGGTCTGAGCCCTCCGGGCAATGGCCGGTGTTGAGATCTATTATCAATCCGGTAAGCGGTCTCTGAATTTGTGCATCGCAACAGACCCGCTGCGACCCGGATCTGCCCTTTAGCGTTTCCTGATGTTGGGTGTCAGATGCCCATGCAGCGGGCAATCCGGTTGAGGCAGATCTCGATACAAAACACCGTTCACGTTGTTGATCGGTGCAACAGAAACCAACCGCAAAGCGGACATCAAATCGTACCGACGTGCAGGCAGTTCTGGCCGAAGCTTTTCCAGGGGCTGTGGCTCAAGGGGGTGTCCTGGTGTTTTCTGATAGATCTCAGACGATTCCGAAGCAGTGGGTTGGGAAGGGGATCAACCGGTTAGGGGTATGTGGGAGAAGAGAGTGGGTCGCTTCGATTTTTGCGGCGGTTTTATTTGGATCATCACCGCAAAGGTGGCGTTTTTTAAGCGCACCAGCCAATCAGTGTGGAGTGCCAGTAGCCAAAATAGGATAGTGTCACTGCTAAGTGGCGGTCGGAAACAACGCCTGACACCTGTGCTACCAGCGGAGGGGGTTCATGAAGAGGTTCAAACGCATTCTCTGTGTCGTTGAACCAAGGCAGGCCGCTGAACCGGTCCTCGAACGCTCGGTTTCGCTGGCACAAAACAACCAAGCGACTCTGACTGTCGTCTCTGTTGCGCCGCGGGTGACAGCTGGCATCAGTATGCCGGACGGCGGTCCAATATCGCTCGAACTGCAGAAAGCGGCAATCGCCGATTCTCGCCAGCAACTGGAGAATGCTGTCGCACCTTTTCAATCGCAGATCACTATTGATGTGAAGGTGCTGATGGGGACAGCGTTTCTGGAGATCATTCGGGAGGTGTTACGGTACGGTCACGACTTGGTCATCAAAGCCCCAGAAGACCCCGCCTGGTTCGACCGCTTGTTCGGCACTGACGACATGCATTTGTTACGCAAGTGTCCCTGCCCGGTGTGGCTTGTCAAGCACTCTCCATCGAAGTCATACCGACGGATCCTTGCCGCAGTCGATGTGGATGCGGGGTTTCCGAACCCTGAGCGGACTATACGGCACAAGCTGAACAATAAGGCTCTGGAGTTAGCTATCTCCCTGTCCCTATCAGATTTCGCCGAACTCCATGTCGCACACGCCTGGGAAGGGGTTAGTGAAAGTGCTTTGCGGGGTGCTTTTCTCCAGCGCCCGGCCGCAGAAGTCACCGCTCATGACGAACAGGTCCGAAAGCTACACGATGCGGGGCTCGATGACCTCCTCAGCGACATAGTCAAGAGCCGCAATGAAGACGCCCTTCGGTATCTGAGTCCCAAAAGACATCTGGTCAAGGGTCAGGCGCGAAAGGAGATCCCGAGGCTGGCAAGCAGCCTCAAGGCCGACTTGGTCGTGATGGGGACAGTGGCACGCATCGGAGTCGCCGGCCTTTTCATCGCCAATACTGCAGAGGCCATCCTGGAACAGATCGAATGCTCAGTACTGGCAATCAAACCGGAAGGCTTCGAAACGCCTGTTTCCTTGGAGGATCCCCACGATTGATGCGAGGTAACCTGGGCTCGGCCTGTTTAGTACGCCATTGCCGCCCTGACCATATGTGTGCTGATACGCCGTTTCAAGGTATGCGACCGGTAGTGATACAGGACTATCCGCTTGGCCCACGAGATGCCTGGCGCGTCATTCACGCCCGTGGGTGGGTATAACGAGAACCGGTCTGCTGGATCCGCGCAGTACACCTTCGCTGATGCTGCCTACCAGAAGCTGATACATCGCGCCGTGTCCGTGGGAGCCGACGACGATCACATCGATATCCAAATCCGCGGCTTCCTTCAAAATCGTGTCAACCGTCTTGCCGTGAACAAGAAGGGCGGTCGCATCTATCCCTGACTCACGAAATCGCTCTGCCATCTTCTGAATCTGGCGATGCTGCTGATGGAATTTCTTCGCGAGGGATTCCCGGGCCTCGATCGGATCTACCTTGAATTCAATCGTTTCCGGTTCCGGCGTTGCGTTATGCAGCAGCCAGACCCTGGCGTTCAACGGTCGGCACAGCTTTTCGATCTTGTTCAGAAGACTTTCTGTCGAATCAGACAGATCAACACATACGAGAATCTTCATGTCCTCTCACCTTGAAAGATTGAATTTTCAGTAAAGGCATGGTCGCAGATCGTAATAAATGGTTATCAACCAGTTAA
>JBDLIF010000207.1:0-5267 GCA_039714955.1 Pseudomonadota bacterium
GACCATTCTGGCTGACTGTTCACATGCACCATTTTCCACCACGGCCTGATAGACCAGAGACTCGACATAGCGGCTCAACAGATTATCAAGCACATCCTTTGAATCAGGTTCATAGATATAGTCCCAATGATGCCGGAGCTCGCTGTCGAGTTCCGATGCGATGGGGACCAGCTTCTCAATGGTTGGATTCTGAGACATGGTATTCTCGAACTCATTGTAAGCGATGTAGATGCTGTCTATATCACCCGCTTCGTAGGCATCCAGCATCACCTTCACGGTACCGATCAGGTCTTCGATATGTGGAGTATCACCCATCTGGCTCGCCTGACTCATCAGGTTTCCACCATACCGACCAAAGAAACCCAAAGCCTTGTTCCCGATCGTGCAGAAGCTGATATCCACACCCAAATCCTGCTGTTCCTTGATCTCCTTGAACAGTTTGCGGAACAGGTTATTGTTCAATCCGCCACACAGGCCTCGATCCGAGGATACGACAATATAACCAATCCGTTTGACCTCCTCCCGCTCCACCATGAAACTGTGGCGATACTCGGGATGGGCATGATAGAGATGGCCAATGACGTTACGCATCTTTTCCGCATAAGGCCGGGTCTCAATCATACGATTCTGGGCCTTACGCATCTTGGAGGCTGCCACCATCTCCATCGCGTTGGTAATCTTACGCGTGTTTTTGATACTGGCGATCTGGGTGCGTATCTCTTTTGCGCCTGCCATAACGTTCTAAACCCTATCTTTGGATGTCAGAGAACTTCCGAATTACCAGGTGTGGTTGGCCTTGAAGTCCTTCAGGGCATCATGCAGGGACTGCTCAATGTCTGGATTGTAATCCGCCGACTCATTGATCTGCTCCATCAATGATTTTTGACTGCTGTTCATATAACCATGCAGGGCAGATTCGAAATCAACAATCTTCTTCACATCCACATCATCCAGATAACCTTCATTAGCCGCAAACAGAGTGACGCCCATTTCGGCAATACTCAGTGGCGAATATTGAGCCTGTTTCATGAGTTCGGTAACGCGTTCACCTCGCTCAAGCTGTGCCCTGGTTGTCTCATCGAGATCGGAAGCAAACTGGGAGAATGCGGCCAGCTCACGATATTGAGCGAGCGTCAAACGCACACCACCACCCAGCTTCTTGATGATCTTGGTCTGTGCGGCGCCACCTACACGGGATACCGAAAGACCGGCATTGATGGCGGGGCGTATGCCCGAGTTGAACAGGTCCGCCTCGAGGAATATCTGGCCGTCGGTGATGGAGATCACGTTGGTCGGTACGAAGGCTGACACGTCACCGGCCTGGGTCTCGATGATCGGCAGTGCGGTCAATGAACCGGTCTTACCTTTGACCTTGCCGCCCGTGGCCTTTTCAACAAAGGCCTCATTAACCCGAGAAGCACGCTCCAGCAGGCGTGAGTGCAGGTAGAAGACATCACCCGGATAGGCCTCACGGCCCGGCGGGCGACGCAGCAGCAGAGAGACCTGGCGGTAAGCCCAGGCCTGCTTGGTCAGATCATCAAACACGATAAGGGCATCTTCACCCTTATCCCTGAAGTACTCACCCATGCTACTGCCGGAGTAGGGCGCCAGGAACTGCATGGCCGCGGAATCCGCTGCCGGTGCCGCGACGATGATGGTGTGCTCCATCGCATCGTGTTCTTCGAGCTTGCGTACCACCTGGGCAATGGTCGAGTTCTTCTGCCCTACGGCCACGTAGATGCACTTGATACCGGTGCCTTTCTGATTGATGATCGCATCGATGGCTACCGCGGATTTACCGGTCTGGCGGTCACCGATGATCAACTCACGTTGGCCTCGGCCGATCGGTACCATGGCGTCGATGGACTTGATGCCCGTCTGCACCGGCTGATCGACCGATTTACGCTCGATAACGCCCGGGGCGACCTTTTCGATGGTGGCGGTACCGCTTGCCTCAATCACCCCCTTGCCATCCACTGGATTGCCCAGGGAATCAACAACCCGGCCCAGCAGACCCTCGCCCACCGGAACCTCCAGGACGCGACCGGTACACTTCACCGCATCGCCCTCAGACAGGTGTTTATATTCACCCAGCACCACCGCGCCCACGGAATCGCGCTCCAGATTTAGGGCCAGGCCGTAGGTGTTACCCGGAAATTCCAGCATCTCGTATGACATGGCGTCTTCCAGGCCATGGATACGGGCAATACCGTCAGTAAGGCTGATGACTGTGCCCTCATTGCGGGCCTCGGTCTTGAGATCGAATTTCTCGATCTTACTCTTGATCAGTTCGCTGATCTCGGATGGATTGAGTTGCATGTTGGCTTCTCGCTTAGATTCCCAATTCGTTCGCCAGTTGCTGCAGTTGACCTCGGATGGACCCGTCGATCACCGTATCGCCTGCGCGGATGAGGATGCCACCGATGAGAGCGGGGGACTTTTCACTGGTGATGGTAACGTCACGCCCGAGCCTCGCTTTCAAGGCATCGGCAATTTGTTTTTCCTGCGCCGGCTTGAGTGCATAAGCGGTAATGACCTGCACATTCAGTTTGCGGTCTTTTTCCGCCTTCTGCTCCTCGAACAGCTCGGCAATCTCGGGAAGGAGTGACAAGCGGCCATTCTGCACCAACAGCTTGACCAGGTTTACCCCTTCGTCGGTGAGACGGCCACCACCGATCTCCAGCATCATGCTGGTTAAATCTTCACGGTCAAACAGCGGATTGGCGGCGATCCCGGCCATGGTCGGATCGACCACGACAGCGGCCAGCAGTTCCAGCATCTCGGACCAGAGGTCCAGCTTGCCGGTCTCGTCGGCCCGGGCAAAGATTGCTTCCGCATAGGGCCGGGCGATTGTTGTTGCGTCTCCTGCCATGACCCCGCCTTAGATCTCTTGCGCCAATGCTTCGACGATATCCTTATGCGCCTCGGCGTTGATCTCTTTCTTAAGGATCTTTTCGGCACCTGCAATCGCCAACTCGCCGATCTTCTCCCGAAGATGTTCGCGGGCGCGATTCGTCTCCTGTTCTACCTCCGCCTGAGCGGCTGTCAGGATCCGCTCTCCTTCACTCCGTGCATTGTTCTTTGCTTCGTCCACGATCTCGGCCGCACGTTTCTGCGCCTGAGAGACAATCTCAGCCGCTTGCGCCTTGGTTTCGTGTAACACATCCTTGGCCCGCTCTTTAGCGAGCTCCTGCTCATGCTGGCCACGCTCGGCAGCCGCCAGACCGGCTGCGATCTCCTTCTTGCGGGTCTCCAGTGCACCCATGATCGGGGTCCAGACAAATCTCATCGTGAACCACACGAACACGACAAAGGAGAGCATCTGAGCAATCAAAGTCACATTGATGTTCATTCTGGAATTACCTCTCGTTGCACGAGATGATAGTCCGTTCGCTCAACTGACACGATTAGCCGGCGACAGCGAACAGAACGTACATGGCCAAACCAACCGCGATCATGGGCACCGCGTCAACCAAACCCATGACGATGAAGAACTGGGTGCGCAGCATGGGGATGAGTTCAGGCTGGCGCGCGGCGCCTTCCAGAAAGCGGCCACCCAATACGCCGATACCGACCGCGGCGCCCAGAGCGCCCAGGCCCATCATGATTGCGCCGGCAATGTACAGCAGTGCTTGTTCCATTATTGGTCTCCCGTTTAATGATCTTATGGAAAGTTTGAAGTTGAAATCAGTGTTCGGTATGCGCCATATCCAGGTAGACGATGGTCAGGGTCATGAAGATGAACGCCTGCAAGGTAATAATCAGAATATGGAAGATCGCCCAACCCAGCTGTAGCACACTACCAAACAGCCCCAGAACAAGTCCGCCGTTATACATGATGGCGATCAGGATAAAGATCATCTCACCAGCGTACATGTTACCGAACAGACGCAGGGCAAGAGAGATGGGCTTGGCCACCAGACTGACGAACTCGAGCAAGAAGTTGATCGGGATAAACAGGGCGATGATCAACGGGTTTTTCGCGGCGAAGGGCTGCAGGGTCAACTCACCAACAAATCCGCCTACACCCTTGATCTTGATACTGTAGTAGAGGACCAGAATGAAAACACCTATGGCCATGCCGAAGGTGCCATTCGGATCGGTGGAGGGCACCACCTTCATGAAATGTATGCCCAGCAGCTTCGAAAGCTCCGGGATCAGATCCACCGGTACCAGATCCATCAGGTTCTGCAGAAAGATCCAGACAAACACCGTCAGGGCCAGGGGCGCAACGAGTGAATTCTTGGCTGAGAAAGAACCACGAACACTGGAATCGATAAATTCCACGATCCATTCCGCAAAGTTCTGCAGACCGGCCGGAACACCACTGGTTGCCTTATCTCCCGCCTTCTTGAATAGAAAGAGAAAAAGTATACCCAGAGCGATCGACCAGAACAGGGTATCCACGTTAATGGCCCAGAAACCCATGGCCTTGGCTTCTTCCGCACTATGGGCAAAACGCCAGGTCCCTTCGATTTCCCCATAGGTAAGGTTGGTCAGGTGGTGCTTGATATATTCGCTTGATGTCAGGGTATCGGCAGCCATTTCTTATTAATACCTGGTCTTCAGTCGATCTTCAAAAAACATCACAATTGTTGGAACAACCACTTGTATTAGCAGGTAGGTTCCCAGCAGTACGCTGACACTCACGTTAGGCAGGGTATCAAACGCCATGGCAAAAAGTATACCTGTCAGCAGGAGCCTTTGGACTTCCGCCCCCTTCATTCGGGCAAGTACCTCAGCGGGGTTTTGCGCCCGGTAAGAGACAAAGACTTTCCTTGCCGCCAAGCCGTTGACCGATACCGTAATCAACCCGCCAATCAGACCGGACCAGGCAAACTGCCGATCATAAAACAGCAGCCCAAGCGCAATGACAAAAGTGGCTACTAACTGAGCCGATATGACATGGCGGATCTGGCTGTTTCCGGCAAGCTGCATCAGGTTCACCGGCACCCCAATAGGCTCTTACCCGCAAGGTGATGGGAGTATAAGGGCTAAGGAATATAAGGTCAAAGGATGGGGAAATAAAATTTTATATGAACTGCCCCGATCACTTAATGTGATCCAGGATTCCTTCCAGTTCATCCAGGCTGTTATAGCTGATGACCAGTTTGCCTTTACCTTTAGTGGTCTGCTGCAGGTTGACCTTGGCCCCAAGCCGATCGGTCAGATCATTCAGCAGGCGTCGGATATCCGGGTCCTCATCGATGCTGGGTTTGGGCTTGGGTGGATTCTCCTCCTGGCCCTGCAGCCGTCGCACCAGTCGC
>JBDLIF010000208.1:0-5263 GCA_039714955.1 Pseudomonadota bacterium
AGATCCTGGCCCAGGACGTTAGCCACCACTTCACCCATATGCAGTGCCGTACCGGATGGCGCATCCACCTTGTGCCGGTGATGAGCCTCGATCACCTCTATGTCCGCCTCTTCGCCCATCACCTTAGCGGCGATCTCCAGCAGTTTGAAGCAGAGGTTGACCCCAACGCTCATGTTAGGCGCGAATACGATGCCGATCTCACGGGCGGCATGCTCCAGGTCCTGCTTTTCGCTATCACTGAGCCCCGTGGTACCGATAACCATCTGCTTGCCCGCACCCTTGCAGACCTCAAGATGCGCTAGGCTGGCGTTGGGTGCGGTGAAATCGATCACCACATCGAAATCAGGCAAAACCGCATCAAGCCGATCGGCAATAGTGACGTCCAGTTTGCCGATACCGGCCAGCTCACCGGCATCCTGGCCGATAGAACCGCTGTCGGGCCGTTCGGTGGCAGCACCCAGGGTTAATCCTTCCGCCTCATTGACCGCCTTCACCAGCATTCTTCCCATGCGTCCGGCGACACCCACGATGGCTACCCTTATCATAATCATCTCTCCTAACCTTTTATTATTGCCCGCGCATCGATCCCAGATCGATCAACACCGGATGTGAATGATCTTCAGCGACTATTCTCAATAGCTGTATCAGTAATTGCATGAGTGTGAGCGCGGCCGTCGACGGGTAGGACCCCGTCGCCGAGCGTACAGGGATGTATTCATGGCGTGCCGCGAGCACACCCATGCAATTACTTTCGGGACGATTAATAACAAGGTCTGGTCTAAAATCCCATCCCTTCAAAGAATTTCTTTACCCCATCCACCCAGTTGGTCGACTGAGGGCTGTGCTTGCCTCCTCCTTGGCGCATGCTCTCGTCCAGCTTCCGCAGCAGTTCCTCCTGCTCACCGGTCAACTTGACGGGTGTCTCCACCAACACCCGGCACATCAGATCCCCCAGCGGACCACCCCGCACCGGTTTGACACCTTTCCCGCGCATCCGGAACATACGGCCGGTCTGCGTGCCTGTGGGAATCTTGAGCATCACCTTGCCATCCAGGGTGGGCACCTCCAGTTCACCTCCCAGCGCAGCGGTGGAGAAACTGATCGGCACTTCACAGAACAGGTGATTCTCCTCCCGGGTGAATATTTCGTGGGGCATTACTGCAATCTGGACATAGAGATCACCAGCCGGTCCAGCCTGCTCCCCGGCCTCGCCTTCGCCGGCAAGACGGATACGGTCGCCCGAATCGACCCCCGGCGGCACCTTCACCGACAGGGTCTTGTGTTCCTGCACCCGACCCTGACCATGACAGCTGGGACAGGGATCTTCGATCACCGAGCCCTTGCCGTGGCAGCGGGGACAGGTCTGCTGCACCGAGAAAAAGCCCTGCTGCATGCGTACCTGACCATGCCCGCCGCAGGTCTCACAGGTCTTGCGGCTGGTGCCTTTCCTGGCACCCGAGCCGCCACAACTGTCACATTTGACCTGGGTCGGGACCCGGATCTGCACCGTAGTACCGGCTACCGCATCCTCCAGAGACAATTGCAGGTTATAGCGCAGGTCAGCACCACGTTGAACCCTTTGACCCGCATGACCCCCTCTGGCGCCACCAAAGATGTCGCCGAATACGTCCCCGAAGATATCGGAAAAATTGGCGCCACCACCACCGAATCCACCTGGCCCGCCACCCATACCGGGATCCACGCCGGCATGACCGAACTGATCGAAGGCCGCCCGTTTCTGGGCATCGGAGAGGATCTCGTAGGCGGCCTTGGCCTCCTTGAAGTTTTTCTCCGCCTCCATTGCCTTGTCCCCGGTATTCCGGTCCGGGTGATATTTCATCGCCAGCCGCCGGTAGGCCTTTTTGATCTCGGCCTCACTGGCGTTCTTGTTGACACCCAATACTTCGTAGTAGTCGCGTTTTGACATATCTCTTCAGCTTTCAGCCATCAGGATTCAGTTATCAGCAGGGTGCAGAAACAGCGAAACGCGTGGGCATGATGATGTCCACACGTTTCTCAGGAGACTGCCAACTGACAGCAGGAAACTGATTATTTCTTATCGTCCTTGACCTCTTCGAACTCGGCATCGACCACATCGTCGTCACTCTTTGAGCTGGAGCTCGAATCATCAGTCTGCTGCCCACCGCTCTCCGCCTCTCCAGCCTGTTGTGCACCGGATTGTGCATAGAGGCGTTCGGCCATCTTCGCGGAGGCATCCGTCAACACCTTGGTCTTGGCCTCAATGGCATCCTTGTCGTCCCCCTTCATGACCTCTTCCAGCTCCTTGATGGCGCTCTCGATAGCCTCTTTCTCACCGGCCTCCAGCTTGTCGTCACCCAGCTCCGCCATGGATTTTCTGGTTGCGTGGATCAGCGTATCGGCGTGGTTGCGAACATTGACCAGTTCATGGAACTTCTTGTCATCCTCGGCATGGGCCTCGGCATCCTTCACCATGCGATCGACCTCGTCGTCACTCAGGCCGGAGGAGGCCTTGATCACGATGGACTGCTCCTTACCGGTGGCCTTGTCCTTGGCGGAGACATGCATAATGCCATTGGCGTCGATGTCGAAACTCACCTCGATCTGTGGCACGCCACGGGGCGCCGGTGGAATATCGGTCAGATCGAAGCGGCCCAGCGACTTGTTGGCCGAGGCCTGCTCGCGCTCACCCTGCAGCACATGCACGGTCACCGCGGTCTGGCTGTCATCCGCGGTGGAGAAGACCTGGGAGGCGCTGGTGGGGATGGTGGTGTTCTTCTCGATCAGCTTGGTCATTACGCCACCCAGGGTCTCGATGCCCAGAGAGAGCGGAGTAACGTCGAGCAGCAGCACGTCCTTCACCTCGCCACCCAGCACGCCACCCTGGATCGCGGCGCCGATGGCCACCGCCTCATCCGGGTTGACGTCCTTGCGCGGCTCTTTGTCGAAGAAGTTCTTCACCGTCTCCTGTACCTTGGGCATGCGGCTCTGGCCACCCACCAGGATCACCTCGTCAATGTCAGAGGCCGATACCCCCGCATCCTTCAATGCCAGCCTGCAGGGCTCGATGGTACGGGTCACCAGGTCATCCACCAGAGACTCCAGCTTGGCCCGGGTGAGTTTGATGTTCAGATGTTTCGGACCGGTCTGATCCGCGGTAATGTAGGGCAGATTGATATCGGTCTGCTGGCTGGAGGAGAGCTCCACCTTGGCCTTCTCCGCCCCCTCTTTCAGACGCTGCAGGGCCAGCGGATCGTTGCGCAGATCCACACCCTGATCCTTTTTGAACTCCGCCACCAGAAAATCGATGATGCGCATATCGAAATCTTCACCACCCAGGAAGGTGTCACCATTGGTGGAGAGCACCTCGAACTGGTGCTCACCATCGATCTCGGCGATCTCGATGATGGAGATGTCGAAGGTACCGCCACCCAGGTCATAGACCGCCAGGGTCTGGTCGCCGCGCTTCTTGTCCATGCCGTAGGCCAGGGCCGCGGCGGTAGGTTCATTGATGATGCGCTTGACATCCAGGCCGGCGATGCGCCCGGCATCCTTGGTGGCCTGGCGCTGGGAGTCGTTGAAGTAGGCCGGCACGGTGATGACCGCTTCGGCCACGGTTTCACCCAGGTAGTCCTCCGCGGTCTTCTTCATCTTCTGCAGCACCTTGGCGGCGATCTCCGGCGGCGCCATCTTCTTGCCGTTCACCTCAACCCAGGCATCGCCATTGTCCGCCTTGACGATCTTGTAGGGCACCATGTCCATGTCGCGCTGCACCACTTTGTCGCTATACTTACGCCCGATGAGGCGCTTGATGGCGAACAGGGTGTGGTCTGGATTGGTCACCGCCTGACGCTTGGCGGACTGGCCGACCAGGATCTCGCCGTCGTTGGCGTAAGCGATGATGGAGGGGGTGGTGCGATCACCCTCGCTGTTTTCGATGACCTTGGTGGAATCACCTTCCATCACTGCTACACAGGAGTTGGTGGTTCCCAGATCGATACCGATGATCTTACCCATGATTTGAGTTCTCCGAATTCTTATCTAAATAGGGGTTATTCTTGCTGACTCTCCCTGATGTGGGGTCAGCCAGTTAAAACTTCAAGCCTGTTCATCGATAGACGCCACCGGCGCCTTGGAAACCATCACCATGGCGGGGCGCATCAGCCGGCCATTCAGGATGTAACCTTTCTGCACCACCGCAACAATGGTGTTGGGCTCTACATCATCCCGTTCCTGCATCGACATGGCCTGATGGAACTCCGGATTGAAGGGCTCTTCCATTGGATCGATCTGTTCAATGCCGTTCTTCCGCATGACGGTGGCAAGCAGTTTCAGGGTCAGTTCGGTGCCTTCACGCAGCTTGGCCACATCGGCGTTTTCATCCATCGCCGCTTCATGCCCCAGTTCGAGGCTGTCCCAAACCTGCAGCAGATCCTGGGAAAACTTCTCCGTGGCGAATTTATGGGCGTTCTCGAGATCCCTTTGGGTTCGTTTACGCAGGTTGTCCAGTTCCGCCTTGGCCCTGACCAGCTGATTCCAGTGGTCATCCGCCTTGCTACGCGCATCCTCCAACAGCTGAGTCAGATCCTCCGCCGGAGACTCTGCACTTTCTGCAGCAGCCTCTTCAGGCTTGGCATCAATGGCTTCTGTTTCAGCAACCTCTTTTTGGGTCTCTACCGGCTTTTCCGGCTGATCCTTATCCATCACTTCATTAACCTCAGATTATTTTACGCATGATCTCGACCGCCGAGGGGCGGGGTTTTCATACAGGTGGGTACGTTCATTGATTTTTCAAGGCCGCCCCCAAAATTTTTGCCGTCACATCCACCAGCGGGATGACCCGTTCGTAGTGCATGCGAGTGGGACCGATCACCCCCAGCATGCCCACTATCTCTCCATCCACCTGATAGGGCGCGGTCACTATCGAGCAACCATTCAACAGTTGATAACCGGATTCATCACCAATGAAGATCTGCACCCCATCCGCATGCTGAAACTGGTCCAGCAGATGCAGAATCTCACGCTTTTCGGTAAAGGCATCGAACAGTTTGCGCAGCTGACCCAGGCTGGCGAGGTCGCTGAACTCCATCAGATTGGTCTGACCGGCGATCACACAATCCTCTCTGGACTCGCTGGCATCCACCACTTCACCCGCCATCCGCAGGGCCTGGGCCATACGCTGATCAAAGTGCTCCCGCGCCTCGTTCAGCTCCTCCAATACCCTGTGACGCACGGTCTGCATATCCTCTCCGGAGAAGGAGTGGTTGAGGAAATTGGCTGCCTG
>JBDLIF010000209.1:0-5250 GCA_039714955.1 Pseudomonadota bacterium
CCGACTATACCGCCCGCAGTAACCTGGTGGCGGTGGTGACCAACGGTACCGCGGTGCTCGGCCTGGGCGCCATCGGTGCGCTGGCCTCCAAGCCGGTGATGGAGGGCAAGGCGGTGCTGTTCAAGCAGTTTGCCGGTATCGATGTGTTCGACATCGAGGTGAATGAGACCGATCCGCGGAGATTCATCGATACCCTGGCCCGTCTCGAGCCCAGCTTCGGTGGCATCAACCTGGAGGATATCAAGGCCCCCGAGTGCTTCCTCATCGAGCAGGGGCTGAAGGAGCGCATGCGGATCCCGGTGTTCCATGACGATCAGCACGGCACCGCCATCGTGGTCTGCGCCGCCATTCTCAATGGCCTGAAGGTGGTGGGCAAATCGATCGACCAGGTCCGTCTGGTAACCGCGGGGGCAGGAGCCGCGGCACTGGCCTGTCTGGGTCTGTTGGAGGATCTGGGACTCCAGCGGGAGCATATCACCGTCACCGATATCGCCGGTGTGGTCTATGCGGGGCGCAGCGAGGAGATGGATCCCTACAAGGCCCGCTATGCCCGGCCGACCGACCGGCGCAGCCTGGAAGAGGCGCTGGAGGGGGCGGACCTGTTTCTGGGGCTCTCCACAGCCGGGGTGCTCAAGCCTGAGTGGATCAAGAAGATGGCCGATCGCCCCCTGATCATGGCCCTGGCCAATCCGATCCCGGAGATCCTGCCGGACGAGGCACGGGCGGTGCGTCCCGATGCGGTGATCGCCACCGGCCGCTCCGACTATCCCAACCAGGTCAACAATGTGCTCTGTTTCCCCTTCCTGTTCCGTGGCGCCCTGGATGTGGGGGCGACGGAGATCAATCGTGAGATGAAGCTGGCCTGCGTGCGGGCCATCGCCGAACTGGCCCGGGTCGAGGCCTCGGATATCGTGCTCTCCGCCTATGGTGGGCAACAGCTGCAGTTCGGTCCCGACTATCTGATTCCCAAACCCTTCGATCCCCGCCTGATGGAGAGCGTACCCCTGGCGGTGGCCCGGGCGGCGATGGAGTCGGGGGTGGCGCTACGGCCATTGACGGATCTCGAGGTCTATAGGCAACGGCTGCAGCATCAGGTCTTCCGCACCAGCATGACCATGAAGCCGGTGTTCGACAAGGCGCGGGAGAACCCTCAGCGGGTGGTCTATGCGGAGGGTGAGGAGGACAAGGTCCTGCGGGTCTGCCAGCAGGTGGTGGGGCAGGGGATCGCCCGGCCCGTTCTTATCGGACGGCGTGAGGTCATCGAACAGCGGCTGGACGAGCTGAGTCTGACGGTCCAGCCGGAGCAGGATTTCGATCTGCTCGATCCGCTCGACAACCCCCATTACGACTACTACTGCAAGTTTCTCTTTCAGCGCCTCAAACGGAAAGGCTTCTCCCCCAAGGAGGCGGCTCATTATGTACGGCAAAACCTCACGGCGCTGGCCGCGGTGATGGTCGCGAACAACGATGCGGATGCCATGATCTGCGGCACCGTGGGGCGTTACAGCAACCACCTGGGTATAGTCGAGCAGGTCATCGGCCGGCGCAAGGGGGTCAACAAACTGACCTCCATGAATGCCCTGGTGCTCAACTCCGGGACCCTGTTTCTGACCGATGCCTATGTGCAGCAGGAGCCGGATGCGGAGGATCTGCTGGAGATCGTGGAGCATTGCGCCCGGGAGGTACGCTGGTTCGGTATCGAGCCCAAGGTGGCGCTGCTCTCCCACTCCAACTTCGGCAGTCACGACAACGCGTCATCCGCTAAGATGCGCGCGGCGGTCGAGCTGCTCAATCAACGCCTGCCGGAGCTGGAGGTGGAGGGGGAGATGCACGCCGATCTGGCCCTGTCGGAAGGTATCCGCCAGGGCCGGTTTCCCGATTCACGGCTGCGGGGCAAGGCCAACCTGCTGGTGATGCCGAACCAGGATGCGGCCCACATCGCCTTCAATATGCTCAAACTGCTGGCCGATGGCATCTCCATCGGCCCGATCCTGATCGGCAACGCCAGGCCCGCGCACATCGCCACCCCCAGCATCTCGGTGCGGGGTCTGCTCAATCTGACCGCCCTGGCGGCGGTGCGGGCGGGTTGCCCTGATTACTGAGGTTAATCGATTTGCAGGTTTTTCAGGAAGCGAGACCGGCGGTGTTCTGATCGGGCAAGACGATATTCAGCTCAAGGATCTCCTGGGTGTCGTTGTGCTCCAGGTTGACCGAGACCGCCTCCTGCTCTATTGACACATATTTGCGGATCACCGCTAAAATATCCTGCTGCAGCTGAGGCAGGTAGGAGGGCCTATTGCGCTCCGCCCGCTCATGCGCCACCAGTATCTGTAACCGTTCTTTGGCTACCCCGGCGGAACTCTTCTTGTGAGTACGAAAATAGTCCAGCAGTCCCATCGTCAACCCCCGAACAAGCGGCCGAGCAGGCCCCTTTTCTGTATATCAAGGAAACGATGTGGAAGCTCCTCTCCGAGGTAGCGGGAAACCAGGTCGTCGTAGGCCTGACCCGCATCGCTCTCCTCGTCCAGAATGACCGGCGTGCCGGAGTTGGATGCGTTCAACACGGCCTTGGATTCGGGGATCACGCCAAGCAGATTCAGTGCCAGGATGTCCTGGACATCGTCGAGGCTGAGCATCTCGCCGTTTTTCACCCGTTCGGGGGAGTAACGGCTCAGTAGCAGATGTTCACGAATCGGTTCGCTGCCATTCTCAGCGCGGCGGGATTTACTCGCCAGGATACCCAGCATCCGGTCTGAATCCCGCACCGAGGAGACCTCAGGATTGGTCACCACCACCGCATCATCCGCAAAATACATCGCCATGGTGGCGCCATGTTCGATGCCGGCCGGCGAATCGCAGACGATGTAGTCGAAGGTATCAGCCAGTTGCTGCAGCACGGCTTCGACACCTTCCCGGGTCAGCGCCTCCTTGTCCCGGGTCTGAGAGGCCGGCAGCACATACAGGGCTTCACAGCGTTTATCCCGAATCAGGGCCTGATTGAGGTTGGCTTCGCCATTGATGACATTGACGAAATCGTAAACGACGCGCCGTTCACAACCCATGATCAGGTCGAGATTTCGCAGGCCGACATCGAAGTCGATCACCGCGGTACGGTAGCCACGCTGCGCCAGTCCCATGGCAAAGGCAGCGCTGGTTGTGGTCTTGCCAACCCCGCCTTTACCCGATGTCACAACAATTATTCTTGCCAAATCAGACTCCTCGTAGGTGAGACCCACGTACTTATAGGTTTTCGATCAGTAATTTCTTATCAGACAGATAGATCTGTGCCGGCTTGCCCAGTTGCGCGGGCTCCAGCTGCTCGTTGATCCGGTACTGGCCGGCCACCGCCAGCAGTTCGGCCTGCAGGTTCTGACAGAATATCCGGCTCTCCCGGTTACCCTTGACTCCCGCCAAGGCACGTCCGCGCAACGTTCCATAGATATGGATATTGCCATCCGCGATGACCTCCGCCCCGCTGCTCACGGATGCCACGACGATCAGATCCCTGCCTGTCGCGTAGACCCGCTGGCCCGAGCGTATGGGTTTGGCGATGATCATCGCCGGGGCCGATCTCTGCCTCGGCTTCTCCCGTGGTGGGGTTTTTTGCTGGGGGCTGGTGGTTTTTTTCGCCTTTCTATCCGCCAGAATGGCCAGTTCCAGGAATTCCGCCATCTCCTCATGCCGGGCGGATCCTCCCTGAATGGCGACCGGCAGCATCCCATAACCGCGCATCAGCCCCACCAGCAGGGGAAAGTCTATCTCGGCATTGCGTTCCGCCAGCAATGACAGGTCGATGACCACCGGGGTATTGCGGAAGAATCCGGGGGCCTGCTGTACGCGCGCCATCAGCTGTTCGTCCAGGCTATCCATGTTGCTAGCCAACAGGCGCAGGTTAGGCAGCGTGAAATGGCCAGATTTCAACTCAAAGACAGGTTCCTGGGCCGTAGAAGACGCTATATTGGCTTTCATGTGTGATCTAAATCAGGACCGCTTGGGCGGCTTAAACAGGGTTTATAGATGCGATGTCCCCGCTAAAAAATGGCAGCTAGAGATGAGAATGAATTTATACCCGTAGAGCAAAACTCACGCAAGTGGTAAATGGCTCAGGCAGATAGAGGGCGGCCTGGCAATCGTTTTCCCTTGCCTCCGCTGTGACATGCCACACAATAGCCCCCCAACCCCCTGGATGTTGCAATCAATTGGATAATCGGTATGGTTCTAAGGCCACACAATGCCGGATTATCAGCACTAGACCGATATGGCCAAATACTCAAGGGAGCACAAGGTTTCCAGCCAGACCCAGGCTGAAGCGATGAAGATTGCCCGCGGCACCCAAAGGCCGGGACAGACCAAGGAACAGACCAAGTTGATCGCCCAAGGTATTCAAAAGGGCATAGATCAGTATAAGAAACAGTACAAGATCAAGGTCAGAGAGCTGGATAAGCGGCTGAAAAAGGCCGCTCAACAGCAGGGGACGGCCCAGGCCGAAACCCAGGAGAGCGTGATCCATAAACAGAGCAAGCTGGCTTGGGTGTTACTGGTCTTATCGTGGGTTGGTTTTACCGCCTATATTGTATTGCGCTAGTACTCCTTCAAGGTGTTTAGATTGGGATAACGGGATAAAAGTACAAGTTATCTTGGGTTAGATTTCCATATGTTGCCGCAGTGCCCAGAAGACATGTTCCCGGACTAAACTGGATGGGTGCTCACAGCGGAGTTTGAGTGCCGAGATGATCTCATTGGAGGTCGGGGCGTTGCCCAGGGCGATGGCGATATTTCTCAGCCAGCGCTCATGGCCGATGCGGCGGATCGCCGAACCTTCGGTCCGCTTGAGGAATTGCGCTTCGTCCCAACCGAAGGCGTTTGCCAGGCTGATGCTGTCCAGGCCATGGCGGGGCGCGAAGTCTGCCATGCTGGTGAGTCGGGCGAAGCGGTTCCAGGGACAGACCTGCTGACAGTCGTCGCAGCCATAGATCCGGTTGCCCATGGCCTTACGATACGCCAGCGGGATTGGCCCTCTCAGCTCGATGGTCAGGTAGGAGATGCAGCGTCTGGCATCCACCTGGTAGGGGGCGATGATGGCACGGGTCGGGCAGCTGTCGAGACAGGCCCGGCAACTGCCGCAATGATTCTTGGATGCCTGATCCAGGGTCAGGGGCAGGTCGGTATAGATCTCGCCGAGAAAGAACCAGGAGCCCGCCTTGCGGTTGATCAGGTTGGTGTGTTTGCCGATCCAGCCCAGGCCGGCCT
>JBDLIF010000210.1:0-5198 GCA_039714955.1 Pseudomonadota bacterium
TCTGGGCGGCGGAGCGCATCGCGCCGAGAAAGGCATACTTGGAGTTGGAGGCCCAGCCGGCAATGATCACCCCGTAGACTCCCACCGAGGTCAGTGCCAGGATATAGAGCAGTCCGGCATTTATGTCCGCCAGCACCAGCCCTTCATCGAAGGGGAACACCGCCCAGGCCGCCAGGGCGGGCCCCAGGGTGATGGCCGGCGCAATCAGAAACAGGGCCTTGTTGGCGTTGCTCGGGATGATGATCTCCTTGAACATCAACTTGACCGCATCCGCGATGGGCTGCAGCCAGCCCTTTGGCCCGACCCGGTTGGGACCGACCCGCACCTGCATATAGCCGATTATCTTGCGTTCCGCATAGGTGAAATAGGCAACACAGAGCATCACCGGCAGCACGATGGCGATGATCTTGAGCAGGATCCAGATCACCGTCTGCAGACTCTCCGGCAGAATTTCCCAAAGACCGATAAAAAATTCCATCGCTTATGCCTTCTCCAGGGTCACTTCGCCAAACTGTTGGCCCAGCATTTCGGTTCCCACCAGCGCGGCTGAGATCCAGACACAACCATCCGGTACCCGATCATCGATCTCGAGCGGCAGGTTGGTCTGACTGCCATTCTGTTTCACCAGCGCTGAATCGATACCATCCAGGCCCTGTCTCTGAACCTCAGCGCTGTTGATGCGAAGCATCACCGGCCCGGCCGCTTTGGTCTGCTGCAGGGCACTGGCCCGACGCACCAGGGCATCCTGGGCATAGAGAGGCACATCGCCAATCCGCATCAGTCCATCACAGTGACTGTTGATCCGCATGCCTGGCAGCTTACCTAGGGTGTTATCGGGTTGCGTGTCAGCACAAACCGCGGAGAGTTCATCCCTGATCTGCTCGGATGAGGTGTAATCGAACCCGTCCAGATCAAGCAGATTGCCCAACACCCGGAGAATCTTCCAGGCGGGCCGCGATTCACCCTGTGGATTGACCGCACCACGGAAGCTCTGCCAGCTACCTTCCGCATTGACATAGCTGCCCGAGGTCTCGGCAAAACCGGCCATGGGCAGCAGGATATCCGCGCACTCATCCAGGGATTCATTGCGATAGGCGGTCAAGGCAACCACCGTTTCCGCACTTTGCAACGCACGCTGTGCCAGACCGGGGTTCCAGCAATCACTGCCCGGTTCGACACCCATCAGCAGGTAACCCTTGCGTGGCTGAATTTGCTGCGCCAGGGCATCCAGACCCGCCTGTTCCGCGACCTTGGCACCTGGGGTCAGATGAGGCATCGCTCCCGCCAGCCGGGCACCCAGGGAGTTGGCCGCTTCCGGGATAAAACCCAGGCTGGCGCCACTGGCCTGTGCGACCAGGGAGGCAAGCGCACAGAGCAGCGCATAGTCAGGATGGTATGCGGCAAGATTGCCCAGCAGCACGGCTGAGCCCTTCGCCTCCTTTAAACCTTTGGCGGTGGCCTTACTGAACTCAGTGGCTTCTGCAGCCTTGATCAGACTGGCAAGCTCAGCCTTCCCCTTGGCCCCCAGGGCCTTGGCGACCGCGGCGAGGTCCTGCAGCATACCGGCAGGCGAACTCACCTGCTGGGTGGCTGAATAATTGAGTTCCATTTCCAGCGGGTTAATGAAGCTGACAGCCGCACCATTCATGGCGGCCTTGCGCAACCGGTGGCCCAGAATGGGTTGCTCCTTGCGTAGGTTGGATCCGATCAGCAATGCCGCGTTCAGACTATCGATCTCCTCGATCTTGAGACCCAGCCAGGGAAGCGCGGGTTCGGCACCATCCAGGCGAAAATCCCCCTGGCGAAGGCGACAATCGATATTCTTCCCCCCCATGCCCCGAATAAGCTTCTGTGCCAGAAAGAGCTCTTCCAGGGTCGAGCTGGGAGAGCAGAGCAGACCCAGCTGCTCGGCATTACCTATCCCCTTCAGGCCGCCGGCGGCCATCTCCAGGGCCGTCTCCCAACTGGCTGCCCGCCACTTGCCATGCTTTTTGATCATGGGTTGGCTGAGACGGTCCTCACTGTAGAGACCTTCATAGCTGAAACGGTCCCGGTCGGAGATCCAACCCTCATTGATGGATTCGTTCTCCCGGGGATGTACGCGCATCACCCGGTTACCTCGCAGGTGCAGGTTGATATTGGAACCCACACTGTCATGGGGCGCCACGCCCTCCACCTGGGTCATCTCCCAGGCGCGCGCCTGGAAACGGAAGGGCTTTGAAGTCAGCGCGCCGACCGGACAGAGATCGATGATATTACCGGAGAGTTCTGAGTCGACACTCTTCTCCACATAGGTACCGATCACCATGTGTTCACCGCGGCCAGTGGCCCCCAGCTCACGGATACCGGCAATCTCCTCGCCGAAGCGCACGCAACGGGTGCAGTGGATGCAGCGGGTCATGTCGGTGGCAATCAGCGGGCCGATATTCTTGTCCGCCACCACCCGTTTGCCTTCCACATAGCGGGAGATATCCCGCCCATAACCCATGGCCACATCCTGCAGCTCGCACTCGCCGCCCTGATCGCAGATCGGGCAGTCGAGGGGATGGTTGATGAGCAGAAACTCCATGGTGCCCTTCTGGGCCGCCAAGGCCCTGGGGGAGTGGGTGTGCACCTTCATGCCATCCATCACCGGGGTGGCGCAGGCAGGCAGGGGCTTGGGCGCATTCTCCACATCCACTAGACACATCCGGCAGTTGGCGGCGATGGAGAGCTTCTTGTGGTAACAGAAACGGGGGATATTGATCCCGGCTTCATCGGCGACTTCGATAAGCATGGAGCCGGTCTTGGCCTGCATCTCCTGGCCGTTGATCTCAATGGTTACCCTGGAATCCTGTGTCATCGTGCTAATACGTCTCTACTGACCGTTAACCGGGCCGACCATGCATTTCTTGTGATCGATGTGGTATTGGAATTCATCACGGAAGTGTTTCAGCATCCCGGCCACCGGCCCGGCTGCCGCATCTCCCAAGGCGCAGATGGTCTTGCCGCTGATCTTGTCGGCCAGATCATCCAGCAGGTCCAGATCTTCCGGCCGGCCCTTGCCCTCCTCGATCCGCTTGACCACCCGATAGAGCCAGCCAGTGCCCTCCCGACAGGGGGTGCACTGGCCGCAGGACTCCTCGTGGTAGAAGTAGGACATGCGCTCCAGCACCTTGACCATGCAGTTGCTATCGTCCAGCACGATCACCGCACCGGAACCCAGCATGGAACCGGCGCCGGCGATGGCGTCATAATCCATGGTCAGTTCCATCATCTGATCGCCCGGGATGATCGGCGAGGATGAGCCTCCCGGGATCACCCCTTTCAGCGCACGGCCGTCCTTCATGCCGCCGGCCATCTCGAGCAGTACGGAAAACGGCGTACCCATGGGAATCTCGAACACCCCCGGGTTGTTGATATTGCCCGAGATGGAGAAGAGCTTGGAGCCACCGCTGTTCTCCACCCCGATGTCGGCAAACCACTGGCCACCCTTCTCCAGGATCATCGGAATCGAGGCCAGCGACTCGGTATTGTTGATGATCGTCGGCCGACCATAGAGGCCAAAGTGGGCCGGGAACGGTGGCTTGAAGCGGGGCTGTCCCTTCTTGCCCTCGATGGACTCGAGCAGTGCGGTCTCTTCACCGCAGACATAGGCCCCACCACCCAGATGGGTGTGCAGTTGAAAATCGAAGCCGGAGCCGAGGATATTTTCACCCAGAAAGCCCGCCTTTCTCGCCTCTTCCAGGGCCGCCTCGAAGCGTTCGTAGGGTTCACAGAACTCACCTCGGATATAGTTGTATCCCAGGATCGCGCCTATGGCGTAACCCGCTAGGATCATACCCTCGATCAGCTGATGCGGGTTGTAGCGCAGGATATCGCGATCCTTGAAGGTACCCGGCTCACCCTCGTCGGAGTTACACACCACGAACTTCTGACCCGGCGCATTGCGCGCGATGAAACTCCACTTCAGTCCGGTGGGAAAGCCCGCCCCGCCACGGCCACGCAGCCCGGACTTCTTCACCTCGTCGATGATCTCTTCCGCTGGCGTCTGCTCCTTGAGAACCCTTGTCAGTACCTCATAACCGCCACGACTCCGGTATGTCTCCAGCAGCCAGGGGCGGTCCAGATCCAGCGTCCTTAAACAGACCTCGTTAACCATTCAGCTCACTCCAGTCTTTCCAGGATCGAATCGATGACCTCGGGGGTCAGATTCTCGTAGTATTGTTTACCGATCTGAAACATGGGGGCGCCACCGCAGGCCCCCAGACACTCAACCTCTTTGAGGGTGAAGCGGCCATCCTCGGTGGTCTCACCCAGGCGGATACCCAGCTTCTGCTTCAGGTAGTCAACGATCCGATCCGAGTCGTTGATCATGCAGGAGACATTGGTACAGACGCAGATCTTATGCCGCCCAACCGGCTTCAGCTCGTACATGGAGTAGAAGGTCGCCACCTCATAGACCGCAATCGGCGGCATATCGAGATAGCTGGCTACGTCATTCATCAAGGCCGTGGTCAGCCAGCCACCGTTGGCATCCTGCACGATGCGCAGGGCCCCCATGACCGCGGACTGCTTCCATTCCCCGGGGTATTTGGCAACCCACTGATCGATCTCGTCCCGCACCTCTTTCGAGAAGAGCTCTGCCTTGTTCATCGCATCTGTTGTCGTCATTTGGATTACTGCCCTAGCGATCGATCTCACCAAACACCACATCCATGGTGCCGATTACGGCTACCACATCAGCCAGCATATGCCCCTTGATCATCTCATTCATCGCGGCCAGATGGGGAAAGCCCGGGGCACGTACCTTCAAACGATAGGGCTTGTTGGTACCGTCGGAGATGATGTAACAGCCGAATTCACCCTTGGGTGCCTCTACCGCCGCGTAGACCTCGCCGGCTGGCGGGCAATAGCCTTCGGTGAAGAGCTTGAAGTGGTGGATCAGGCCCTCCATATCCCCCTTCATATCGGCGCGTTGGGGAGCCGCCACCTTATGGTCGTCCAGCATCACCGGACCCGGATGGCTACGCAGCCACTCCACGCACTGCCTGATGATTCGGTTAGACTGACGCAACTCCTCGATGCGCACCAGATAGCGGTCGTAACTGTCGCCATTCACACCAATCGGGATATCGAAATCGACCCGGTCGTAGGCGGCATAGGACTGTTTCTTGCGAAGATCCCAGGCGATGCCAGAGCCGCGAATCATGGGGCCG
>JBDLIF010000211.1:0-5168 GCA_039714955.1 Pseudomonadota bacterium
CTTTGGGGGTTGCGCCTTCCGGCACGTGCAAGTGGATGTCGGTATTTTCAAATTTGGCTGGGTCTATGCCGTATTTCTTGGCGTTGGCTTTGGTGTAAGAAAGGGCAGCCTGAACCGACTCTTGCATGCCCGTCTTCCACCAGGAGTTGTCACCATGTTTTGTCATCCGCCTCACCGGCTGGGCCGGGCCTCTATCCCTGCCCTGCTGCCCCTGTTGATCCTGTTCGGTTGCGGCGCCGAGCCGACCGACCCCACCCCCTCAGAGCCTTTCAGCGCCGCCTTGGATGACTCCCTGGAAACGCATGCGCGCAAACATCTCGATCCGAAATATGTCTGCCCGATGCATCCCCAGATCGTCAGGGACGAGCCAGGCTCCTGCCCCATCTGCGGCATGGAACTGGTGCAGAAGATGCTCGAGATACAAAAGAGTGAACACCCGGCCATCGAGGTCAGTCATGCGGTGATCCAGAGCATGGGGGTCCGCACTGACCAGGCAAGACGTGACACCCTGTGGAAATATATCCAGACCGTCGGCCGCATCGATTACGACGAGACGCGGCTGGTGCATATGCATCCACGCACCGAGGGCTGGATCGAAAAGCTCAAATTTCGCGCCGAGGGTGATCCGGTAAAGCAGGGTGAGCTGCTGGCTCAGCTCTACTCGCCTGAAATATTGGCGGCCCAGGTCGATTTTCTCATCGCCCTGGGCCAGAAAGGCGGCCCCAGGAACATCGAAAAGGCGCGCAATCGTCTGCGCCTGCTGGGTGTCACCGAGGGCACCATCAACCGGATCCAGAAGAGCAAACAGAGCCGAAACACCATCCCGCTGCACGCCCCGGCCAAGGGGATCATGGCCCAGCTGCAGGCCCGTGAGGGTATGTTCGTCAAACCGGAGATGGAGATCTTTACCATCGTCGATCCCTCGCGCATGTGGGTCCTGGTCGACGTCTTCGAATACCAGATCGACTGGCTGCGCGAAGGGCTGAATACCGAGATCAGCGTGCCGGCCTATCCGGGCCGCACCTGGGAGGGCAGGGTCGACTATATCTACCCGGATCTCGACCCCCGCACCCGTACCCTGCGGGTACGTCTGGCCTTCGACAACCCGGACGGCCGGCTCAAGGCCAACATGTTCGCCGAGGTGACGATCTATGGGGGACCGAAACACGACACCCTGATGATCCCGGCGGAAGCCCTGATCGAGACCGGTGAGCGGACCAGCGTGATCAAGGCGCTGGGGGACGGACGTTTTCAACCGGTGGATGTGGTGACCGGTGCGGCACGCACCAACCGGGTGGAGATCCTCAGCGGCCTCGAGGCGGGAGATGAGGTGGTGATCTCCGGGCAGTTCCTGATCGACTCGGAATCGAGTCTGCAGGCCAGCTTTCTGCGCATGGGGGAGTAGGTACATAATGCTGAACAAGCTCATTGCCTGGTCGGTGCATAACCGCTTCCTGGTGCTGATCGCCACCCTGGTCATCACGGGCTGGGGCTGGATCTCGCTGCAGCAGACCCCGCTGGATGCGATCCCCGATCTCTCGGACGTGCAGGTCATCATCCGCACCCCCTTTCCCGGCCAGTCGCCACGGGTAGTGGAGGAGCAGGTGACCTACCCCATCACCACCACCATGCTGTCGGTGCCCGGCGCCAATGTGGTGCGTGGCTACTCCTTCTTCGGGGATTCCTATGTCTACGTGATCTTCGAGGACGGCACCGATCTCTACTGGGCGCGTGCCCGGGTGCTGGAGTACCTCAATCAGGCCGCATCCGTGCTGCCGGCCGGGGTACAACCCAACCTCGGGCCGGATGCCACCGGGGTGGGCTGGGTCTTCAGCTATGCGCTGGTGGACCGCACCGGACAACACGATCTTGCGCAACTCAGAAGCCTGCAGGACTGGTTCCTCAAGTTCGAACTGCAGACCGTGCCCGGGGTCTCCGAGGTGGCCACGGTGGGCGGCATGGTGCGCCAGTATCAGGTGGTGGTCGACCCGGAGAAGCTGCGCGCCTACGGTATCTCGCTGATGCGGGTCTCGAACGCCATCCGCAATGCCAACCAGGAGGTGGGCGGTTCGGTCATCGAGCTGGCCGAGGCGGAATACATGGTGCGTACCCGGGGTTATCTGAAGGGCCTGGAGGATCTGCGGACCATCACCATCGACGTGACCGAGCAGGGCACGCCGGTGCTGCTGCGTGACATCGCCCGCATCCAGGTGGGGCCGGAGATGCGCCGGGCGGTGGCCGATCTGGACGGCCGGGGTGAGGTCACCGGCGGCATCGTGGTGATGCGCTATGGAGAGAATGCCCTGGCGACCATCCAGCGGGTCAAGGCCAAGCTTGAGGCGTTGAAACAGGGCCTGCCGGATGGGGTGGAGATCATCGAGACCTATGACCGTTCGGCCCTGATCGAACGTGCCGTGGATAACCTCCAGGAGAAACTGATCGAGGAGTTCATCGTGGTCGCCCTGGTCTGCCTGGTCTTCCTGTTCCATCTGCGTTCGGCCTTTGTCGCCATCGTCACCCTGCCCCTTGGGATACTGACCTCTTTCATCATCATGCAGCAGCAGGGCATCAATGCCAACATCATGTCCCTGGGCGGTATTGCGATCGCCATCGGCGCCATGGTGGACGCCGCCATCGTGATGATCGAGAATGCGCACAAACACCTCGAACGCTACAAGCAGGCCTATGGCCATCCCCCTTCCGGGACAGAGCATTGGAGCGTGGTGACCAAGGCGTCCAGTGAGGTCGGCCCGGCCCTGTTCTACTCCCTGCTGATCATCACCCTGAGCTTTCTGCCGGTGTTCACCCTGGAGGCCCAGGAGGGGCGCCTGTTCGCCCCGCTCGCCTATACCAAGACCTATGCCATGGCGGCTTCCGCCGGTCTGGCGGTCACCCTGGTACCGGTGCTGATGGGTTACTTCATCCGCGGGCGTATCCCGGCGGAGGAGACCAATCCGCTCAATCGTCTGCTGATCTGGATCTACCGACCCCTGCTGAATGCGGTGATGCGCTGGCCGCGGTTCACCCTGGTCAACTCCCTGCTGCTAGTGCTGAGCCTGGTGATTCCGATTGCCGGCATCAGCGGTTTTCTCGCCCCATTGAAGTGGCCATTCCAGCTCATCGAGGCGGTGAACGGCAAACCACAGCCCATGGTTCAGCAGATTGAAACCACCCAGAAGGAGTGGGCCCTCCAATGGCGCAGGGCCTTCGGTGAGCTGCCCTGGCTGGCGCGCTTCGCTGACGGTCTGGGGTCGGAGTTCATGCCGGAGCTGGACGAGGGCGACCTGATGTACATGCCGACCACCCTGCCCGGTCTCTCCATCGGCAAGGCCCAGGAGCTGTTGCAGCAGACCGACCGGCTGATCAAGCAAACTCCTGAGGTCAAGCAGGTGTTCGGCAAGGTAGGGCGTGCCAACACCGCCACCGATCCGGCGCCATTGACCATGATCGAAACGCTCATCCAGCTCAAGCCCAAGAGCGCATGGCGTCCCGGCATGACCATCCAAAAACTGATTCGGGAGCTCGATGCCAGCATAGATTTTCCGGGGGTCACCAACGCCTGGGTGATGCCGATCAAGACCCGTATCGACATGCTGGCCACCGGTATCAAGACCCCGGTCGGCATCAAGGTCTCAGGTCCCGATCTGAAGGTTATCGAGGGGATCGGGCGGGATATCGAGAAGGCGGTGATGACCGTACCAGGCACCACCTCGGCCTACTCCGAGCGGGTTGCCGGTGGGCGCTATATCGATATCCTGCCGGATCGCCTGGCGGCCTCCCGCTATGGCCTCAACGTCACCGACATCAACCAGGTTATCGCCGCCGCGGTGGGCGGCATCAACCTCACCCAGACGGTGGAGGGGCTGGAGCGCTATCCGGTCAATCTGCGATTCCCGCGGGAACAGCGCAATGATCTGGAAAAGCTGCGGGCCCTGCCGCTGGTCACCCCCACCGGCGCCCAGATCCCCCTGGCCCAGGTGGCCGAGATCAAGATTGTCGATGGACCCCCGATGCTGAAGAGCGAAAACGGCCGGCTCAACGGCTGGACCTTTGTTGACATCCGCGATGTGGATCTGGGCAGCTATGTCGCCCAGGCCCAGCAGACGGTAAGGGAACAGGTGGAACTGCCCCAGGGCTACTCCATCAGCTGGTCGGGGCAGTACGAATACATGCTGCGGGCCCAGGAGCGGCTCAGTCAGGTCATTCCCCTGACCCTGCTGATCATCTTCGTGCTGCTCTATCTGGCGTTCCGTCATGCCGGCGAGGCGACCATGGTGATGGCCTCCCTGCCCTTCGCCCTGGTCGGCGGCTTCTGGCTGATCTTCCTGCTCGACTACAATCTGTCGGTGGCGGTGGGGGTGGGCTTCATCGCGCTGGCCGGGGTGGCCGCCGAGTTCGGCGTGGTGATGCTGGTCTATCTGGACAACGCCCTGCGCGACCGGGAGCGCACCGAAGCGGTGACGGATAAGATACTGCGTGAGGCGATCATGGAGGGCGCGGTGCTGCGGGTGCGCCCCAAGGCGATGACCGTGGCGGTGATCGTCGCCGGCCTGATCCCGATCTTCCTGAGCGAGGGCACCGGCTCGGAGGTAATGAGCCGAATCGCCGCGCCGATGATCGGCGGCATGATCACCGCCCCCCTGCTCTCACTGTTCGTCATCCCGGTGATCTACTACATGTGGAAGGTAAGGGCTTTGAAGAGCGAGGCATGACCAAACCTTGCTGATAAAAATCCATTCACCTGTTCTTCGGCATTGTTATCGGGCCTCGGAGTTTGATAAAAACACTCTAGAAAATTGCTGTAATGGCTTGTATGCGACAGAGCGGTCATTGCCAGCAGTCAATCCAAAACAATCATCAAGCCGAGAAAGCTGCCATTGGTGGGCAAGGTGTAGATGGGGGGAGGTCATCCCATTCGTTTTCTTTGGGTTACTTACCCGCATCGCAAGGCCTAAGTCCTATTGTAACCTGCTTCGCGCTGACTACGTATCGCGAGCACGAAGACGGTGTCGATCTCGGGGACATAGCGGTATAAAGCGACATATCCCCGGGATTGTCGCCCGATGATCAACTCCCTCATGTCGGCTCGCGCTGGCCGACCGATCAAGGGGTTATGTTCTAGCACAGAAACCGCATGAAGGATTTCCTCGATCCGAGAAGGTGCGTCT
>JBDLIF010000212.1:0-5161 GCA_039714955.1 Pseudomonadota bacterium
AGGAGCAAATATCGCTATACGGATCAAGAGCTTTTGCTATGTGAGTGCGGTCACTTGCAGGATCTAGGTGGTAAATCTTCCGATCACAGGCATGGGCATCACGAATACTGACGACTCAAGCCCCGGCTGTATGCTCCTGACGCAAACTGAACAGTTGAGTCTCTTCACGCATGCGCCCCATGCCCTGTTTGGTGAGTATGTTTCGGGATTCATCCAGCAACTCACCGTCGAGTCTTTCAGCTACGGTCTGGGCGCAATCGAGCATGATATTAAATGCCTTGAGTCCCTCGACAGGCCCTGGTAAAACCATGAAAAAGCTCACCCCCGGCGTGGTGAAATCCTCAATTTTATCCAGCTCGAAGGTCCCTGGTTTTACCATATTTGCCAAACTGAATAGAACCTGCTTGCTGTCAAACCGTTGGGTATATCGGTGAAATACCTGATGTTCACCATATTCCACATCGATATCACTCAGTACTGGCATCAGTTTTGATCCAAGAAAAATATTGGATCCCTTGGCAGCCACATTAAGCACAATGAGGGTCTCGTTGGAAGTCTTAGCATCAGTAACCACCGCCGGTTTCGATGGAACCTTCTCTGCCCCGGATCGCAGTGGACTCACGGAACGGAAATCTGCCTCCTCCCTTACCAACTCATCCAGTCCATCCATCTCTTTACGCATCTGAATCGGATCATCCTCCGTCTCCTTTTCCGCGCTCAAAGACACCTTTGCATCATCGCCAAGATGGGGATCGTCATCATCGATCTCACGCGCCCTCACGGGTATTTTCTTTTTACCCAGGGTATAGATTACGATCAAGATAATGACGCCGATGACCAGTAACAAAACCCGTAATTCCCAGTCCGACATAAGTCATAATACCCCTCTAATGGTATGCTCTTTGATTGAACACTACGCCTGTCTCAGACAATCCACGACAGTAACGAAAACAGATCAAACCCGCTTCTTTTCATCCCGCAGCCATCTGCACGGCCTCTTCCATATCCACGGCGACCAGACGCGATACACCCGGCTCATGCATGGTGACTCCAATGAGTTGATTTGCATATTCCATGGTGATCTTATTGTGGGTGATAAAAATAAATTGTACGCTCTCGGACATCTCTTTCACCACCTCGCAGAACCTGTCTACATTGGTCTCGTCCAGTGGCGCATCCACTTCGTCGAGCAAACAAAAGGGCGCCGGATTAAGCTCAAAAATGGCGAATACCATGGCCACGGCCGTCAGCGCCTTTTCCCCTCCAGACATCAGATGAATAGTGCTCAGTCTTTTCCCAGGGGGGCGGGCCATGATCGACACACCGGTGCTCAGCAGGTCATCGCCCGTCAACGTGAGATGGGCCTCTCCGCCACCGAACAAACGAGGAAACATCGACTGGAGACGTTCGTTGACGCTCTCGAAGGTCTCTTTAAATCGGTGGCGCGTTTCTTTGTCAATCTTGCGGATCGCAGTTTCGAGTGTCTCCAGGGCCTCGTTCAAATCCGCTAATTGGCTGTCCAGGTATTCTTTACGTTGATTCTGTTCCTGATATTCATCGATAGCCGCCAGGTTGATGGGACCCAGGCGCTCGATTTTGCGCGAGATCTCCTGCACCCCTTGTTCCCAGGAAGACAGGTCCGCCCCTTGTTCTAATTCTTCTAACAAGACCTGCAGTTCAAATCCGGATTCACTCACCTGCTCCCTCAGCGTGCGGCAACGTACACTGATCTCCTGCCAGGCCATGCGGCGACGGTCCTGTTCCGATCTCAGTTCTTCGATCTGCTTTTCAGTTCCCAGCCGCTGCTGGTCCTGCTCACGCATCGCCGCCTCAACCGATTGCACACCCGAGCGCGCCTCGTTCAAGGCCCGCTCAATCTGCACCCGTCGCGCCAGTAGGTCGTCGAGTTCCTGCTGCTGCATCTTCAAGGGTGCGATGGATTCATCCAGACTGTGCTGCAGGGTGTCCATCTGCTGTTGTAAACGCAGCAGTTGCCCCTCCATACGCCCGATGGCCTGCCGGGTCGACTGTTGGGCACTGCGCACGGACTCCTGACGAAGCGCCAACTGATGCATGCCTTCGCGCCGCTCGCGGGCCAGACTGCGGGTCTCATCCAGCACCCGGTTGAGCATCTGCCGCTCGGCGTTCAGAGACTCGCGCTCCGTGGAAAGTGCCTCGAGCTGCTCCAGTGCCTGGTTGCGCCGTTGGCTTGCCTGCTGTAAGGCGGTCTCGTCCTGCCGGTAATGCCCTTGCAGCTCATCGAGTTCCTCGTTCAAACGCGCCTCGCGCGCAACGACCTGTTCGAGTTGAAGACGGTGGCGATGCAAACGGGATTCGGCTTCGGTCTGTGTCCTATGAGACTGATGACTACGTGCCTGTATCTGTTCGCGATCCTGCTCTAACTGGGTCAGTGACTCGCGGCCCGCGGCAAGCTCCAATTCCAAGGCATCCGCCGACTGGCCAATCTCGGTAACCTGCCCGGTCAAGGATTCGATCTCCTTTTCCCGCGCCAGCACCCCGGCATGTTCATCGGGGTCCCGGACGACACGCAGCCAGTTTGGACCGATCCAAAGCCCATCGACGGTGACGATCGATTCGTTGGCAGCCAGGGTTTGCCGCATCGCCAGGGCCTGCTCCAGATCGCAGGCGATGTAGATTCCATCCAATAGGCTATTTAGAGGCAAAGACGCCTGGACCTTGCTCAATAAAGTGTCCTTTCCAGCGGCACTGCTCGGTGCGCCTGAGGGAACGCAGACATCGAGCAGCATCAATTGGCCATGATCGAGACTGCCCAATGCCTTGGATACGACGTCCACATTATCTATGCACACGGCCTCCAGATACTGGCCCATGACCATTTCCAGCGCTCCTTCCCAACCGGTCTCGACCCTGAGCTGTTCGCCCAGACGCGCCTTGGAGCCCAGATCATTGTGCTGCAACCACTCGATGACCTGCCCTTGACGCTTGCCTAGTGCGGCCTCTTGCAGGGCCTCCAGCGAGGTCAGGCGTCCAGCCAGAGCCTGAAGCCGGCTACGGGCCTGGTCCCACTGCCGGTTCAATTCACGGTTCTGTTCACGTCTTCGATCGATGGAATCCAATATACCCCGGAGAACTTCATCATGTTCCTCGGTGACCTGTTTGGCCTCGGTCCATATGGCCTCGAACTGTTCGATCTCTTCATGCAATTGATGATCGACAAGCGCGGACAATTCCTCCTTGAGCCTTACCTCGCGCCGGCCCAGCTGGGTAATCTGGCGCTCTAACTGTTCGATGCGGGCACGTTCGACCTGTACTGTCTCACTCGGTATGGACAGACGCTGGGCAAGCTCCTCCCAACGTTGCTGCCACTGATCGAGGGTCTGTTCCAGCTCACTGAGCTTTTCCGCACTCTGATCATGTTCGATACGCGCCTGTTCGAGCCTTGGCTCAAGGACTTGCATTTCATCGGAATGTCGTGCCAGTTGCTGGTGGTCGCCGGCCAATTCCCGGCGGTTCTGTTCATGGGCCTGCCGGGCTTGCTGCAGTTCTTCGATCTGCCGGGCACGCAAGACCTTGCCGTGCTGGATCGATTGTTCGACGCCTGAGATATCGCCACCCAAGCGATAGTAACGGCCCTGCACTTCGTTAAATGACTCGTTGGCCTCGATCAGGGTTTCACGCTGTTTTTCAATATTCGCCTCCAGCGACCGTAACCGGGCGATAACCCCTTGCAGAAGGGTATCATGCTGTTTGAGGGCATTACCCTGCACCTGTTCATCCTGCTCCAGGGCCTGCCAGCGCAGGGCCAGCAGTTCCGCCTTGAGGCGACGTTCTTGCTGCTTAAATTGCTTGTAACGCTGCGCGGTGTTCGCCTGACGTTTCAGACGTCGAAGCTGCTTCTCAAGCTCGGCGCGCAGATCATTGAGCCGATCCATGTTCTCGCGGGTATGGCGGATGCGATTTTCAGTCTCGCGCCTGCGCTCTTTATACTTGGAGATCCCCGCGGCCTCCTCGACATAAACCCGCAACTCCTCCGGCTTGGCCTCGATCAGACGGGAGATCATGCCCTGCTCTATGATCGCGTAACTCTTCGGCCCCAGCCCGGTGCCCAAGAAGATATCCTTGATATCGCGCTGTCGGCAGCGTGTCCCATTGAGAAAATATTTGGATTGCCCATCCCGGGCGACCAGACGGCGGATGGAGATCTCGTTGTAACGGGCGAATTCCCCGCCTACCCGACCCTGGGTATTGTCGAACGCCAGCTCGATCGAGGCCTGCCCTACCGGTTTGCGTGAAGAGGAACCATTGAAAATGACATCATCCATGGTGTCCCCACGCAAGTGGCGGGAACTCGCACCCATGACCCAGCGCACGGCGTCGATGATGTTTGATTTACCACAGCCGTTGGGTCCGACCACCGCAACCATATCACTAGGGAAAATAATATTGGTAGGATCGACAAAGGACTTGAACCCCGCCATTTTTATCTTTTTAAGACGCATGGACCCGGGAGCTTCTATAAAAACCGCAGATGTGAGTCGATGTTGTACGGACCAAGTGGTTTATTTATTGAATCGCAAAGAGTTAAATTACTCTAGAATGAGTTCGGACATAGGACATAATGGCGCTGCCGTCGAAGTCAGTCTCAGAAGCCGTTTTAAAACAGCTTCTCAATTCCCTTTGCTTTTCAGGGGTTCCATTGCGGACAAGTGGTGATGGTATACTATCGGAATCATTTAAGCCATTGATGTGACAGGATAGCCTCCGATGCCGAACCAGCCCAGTAAGGATCTGGAAACCTTTGAAAATCCCGAAACAGGGCGGGATTATACCATCCGTATCCGTATTCCAGAATTCACCTGTCTGTGCCCCAAGACCGGTCAGCCGGATTTTGGAGAAATTGTTATCGAATATGTTCCCGATCTCTTATGTGTAGAACTCAAATCCCTGAAGCTCTATATCTGGTCATTCAGAAACGAAGGCGCCTTTCACGAAGCGGTCACCCACCGGATCCTCGACCAACTGATCAAGGCCACCGAAGCGAGATTCATGCGCATTACGGCCCGTTTCAACGTCCGTGGCGGGATATACACCCATGTAATCGCCGAACACCGAAAACCCGGCTGGCAGGCTCCCACACCCATCATCTTGCCATGAGCATATCCCGCCATATCGACATTGA
>JBDLIF010000213.1:0-5132 GCA_039714955.1 Pseudomonadota bacterium
GAAGCCGGGCATCCAAGCACGACCGTCCTTCCGCTGACGACACAATTGATCGAAGATGCCGCGCCACTGCGTTATCGGCTCAAGTCTCGCGATGGACTGAAATCCGACTCCGACATCATGCTGGATCAAACAAGAACTATCGATAACCGACGCATGACCAGTGATATGCTGGCCGTACTCACTGAAAAGGAAATCAACGAGGTCGAAGTGTATTGGCGTATTGTTTTGGGATTGGACTGAGCTGCAACATATCCGCCACTTTTGCAGGTTGAGCCGGGTACGCACCGCCCACCAATGGGTTTTAACTGGTTCCCACGGTCCTCCGTGGGAACCTATATCGAGGTAACTTCTGGCCTCGGTATGCGTTACCACGCAGGAGAGATTGTGAAAGAATTCAGAAAATGCTCGATTGTAGGGTGATTTGAGGAATGAATCGCACCATGAATCAATCACTTGTTGTGCGCTTCGCAAGCTCAGCAGCACCCTACATCGAATACTTTCACAATCTCAGGAGCGTGGGAACGAGGGTGAACGCTGTGGGCAGGTCAGCTGTCAGCAAGAAATCTCGACCAGTCCTCGCTGCTGTCGCCAAACACGAAGAAATAGGGGTTCAGCAGCGAGTCTTTGGTGTTGTATCGCAAGGGCTGCATGTCGAGCATGGTGATCTGTCCGCCTGCCGCTTCAACGATGGCCTGAGCGGCGCCGGTATCCCATTCGGAGGTCAGGCCGAGGCGGGGGTAGAGGTCCGCTTTACCTTCCGCCACCAGGCAGGACTTGAGCGAACTGCCCATGGAGAGCAGTTCATGCTCGCCGAGATTCGTCAGAAATTTAAGCAGTGACTCCCCTGCATGAGACCGGCTGCCGGCTACCAGGGTCGGGTTGCGGCGGCTTTTCGCAACGGAGATCGGCTTCAGATCTGCCCCGTTTTCACTCATCCAGGCGCCTTCTCCCACCACCCCGTAGTAGAGCTTGTCGATCACCGGTGCATAGATGACGCCCAGGGTAGGTCGCTGGTCCTCGATCAGGGCGATATTCACGGTGAATTCGCCGTTGCGTTTGACGAACTCCTTGGTGCCGTCTAGGGGATCGATGAGCCAATAGCGCCGCCAGGTCCGGCGGGTCTCGAAGGGGATCTTGGCCGACTCCTCGGAGAGCACCGGGATCTCCGGGGTCAGCTGTTCCAGGGTGGAGACGATGAGTTTGTGGGAAGCCAGGTCCGCCTCGGTGAGGGGCGAGTTGTCGGCCTTGTCGGTGACGCTGAAGTCGGTGTTGTAGATTTCCAGAATGGCGGCCCCCGCCCTGCGGGCGAGCTCCAGGAGTGCTTCCATGGGTAGGGGTAGGGTCATGCGATAAATTCTCTTGTCATATAGAGGGCGGCGATGGAGCGCGCCTCGGTCAGGTCGGGTTGGGCCAGCAGCTCCTGCCAGTTGGAGAGTTTCCAGGGAACCACTTCGATGGGTTCAGGTTCGTCCCCCTCCTGTCGGTCAGGAAACAGATCGCGGGCGAGGATAACATGGGTCTGGTGCTGGATGTAGGAGGGCACGATGCTGACGGTGCGCAGCAGGCGCAGATCCCGGGCACCATAGCCGACCTCTTCGCGGATCTCCCGGTCCGCGGCCTGCAGCGGGTCTTCGTCCTTTTCGATACGCCCCTTGGGCAGCCCGAGCTGGTAGTCACCACTGCCGGTGGAGTATTCGCGGATCAGCAGTACGGTATCGTCGTCCAGCATCGGCACCACCAGTACCGAGCCTCGGCTGCCGCCGAGCAGTCTCTCGTAGCTGCGTTGCTGTCCATTGGAAAACTCCAGTTCCACCGCTTCCACACGGAAGATGCGGGTCCTGGCGATGATCTGCTGGTTGAGGATCTTGGGTTGCTGTGCCATTTCAGTGTTGCATGAGTTGAAAGTCGAATTCGGTATAGAGTCTGCCTTTGAGCCAGGCATCCCAGAGGATCCGCCCAGCTGTCTGCCGCACCGCCCCGGCCCGCCCCGGCAATGGCCTGAAATCCCGCAGCTTGAGCAGGTTGACAGGATAACTGATCTCCTGGGTGACGCGCATCGGATAGTAGCCATCGAGAAAGCGCCGCATAAAGGGCCCGTTTCTCAAGCGGTAGCGCCCCTCTCCCAGAGAGACCAGGGCGCGGCTCTCGGCGCTCAGGCAAAGCCTGGCTTCCCGGTCGATTCCGCTGAGTTGCACGCTGGGGCCATCGATGCGGATCTGTTCGATATGCGCCGATGAGAGGATCTGGATGTTGCGGATTCGCTCCGGATGGTAGACGATCTGTGTTTCACTCACCGGGTCGAGCCGGGTATGGCACTGCTCCATGTCGACCCAGCCATGGCCAAGGCTCTCCTGGGTGATCTGAATCCTGTTGTGGTGGTGATGAACCGGGCGGTCCGGTGGCGAAGTCAGCAGGATCAGCTCACCTTCGCTGAGCTCCGCGAGGCGGCTTTCCAAATCGTCATCGGGGAAGGAGCGATCCTCGGTGGTTTCCGCCGCGGATGGGTATGACAGCAATAGCCCGAGAGAGACAAGTAACCATTTCATGGGGGCACTTTAACCGATGCTCGACTGGAACCAAATCGATACCGTCCTGCTGGATATGGACGGCACCCTGCTGGACCTGCACTTCGACAACCACTTCTGGCTGGAATACGTGCCCCAGCGGTATGCCGAAGCCAAGGGTCTGGATCCCAAGCTCGCCAGGGAGGAACTGTTGATCCGCTACAAGAGCCGGGAGGGAACCCTGGAGTGGTACTGCGTGGACCACTGGAGCCGGGAGCTGGGGCTGGACATCGTGCTGCTGAAGGAGGAGGTGGAGCACCTGCTCGCGGTGCATCCCCATGTGATCGATTTTCTCGATCAACTGATGTGTGCCGGCAAACGGCGGGTGCTGGTGACCAATGCCCATCAGAAGACCCTGGCCTTCAAGCTGGAACGCACCCGGCTGGCGGGTTTTTTCGATCGGGTGATCAGCTCCCACGATATCGGACTGCCCAAGGAGCATGCCGGCTTTTGGGAGAAACTGCAGCCGCTGGAACCCTTCGACAAACAGCGCACCCTGTTCGTGGATGACAATCCGTCAGTGTTGGAATCCGCTCAAGGCTACGGTATCCGCTGGTTGTTGGCGGTACTCAGGCCCGATTCCACGGTGCCGCCCAAGCCCGCTGGAGACTACCCCTCGATCCATGACTTCTCCGAGATCATGCCGGGACTCAACGCCTTCTGTCACGCCTTTCCCGACAAACCTTGATGAACCTGTCGCCCGGGTACAACCCGGGGCGCGGATCGTCCAATCCCGGGTTACGCGGAGTTCCAGCCGATCTACAACGCTCGTCAGGCTTTGTGGCGGGATCGATCGGCCATGCGTTCCAATAGCTGCTCCATATGCATCAGGCGCTGCTCCATCTCCCGGGTGCGCTGTTCGATGCGGTGTACCTCCCCCGCCTCGCCCTCGCCGCTCTCCCGGGAGAATTGCTCGTGCTCCTGCTGCAGGGTCTCCAGCACGATCCCGATCATCATGTTGAGAAAGACGAAGGCGACGATGAAGATGAAGGAGAGGTAAAAGAACCAGCTCAAGGGGTGGACCGCCATGGTCTCGTACATCACATCGGTCCAGTCCTCGAAGGTGGCGACCCGGAACAGGGTCAGCATTGAAATCGTGACGTTGCGCCAGAGTTCCGGGTTGATCTCGCTGAAAAATATGCTGCCCAGGGCGGCATAGATGTAGAAGATGATGAACATCAGCAGCGAAACGTAGCCCATGCGCGGAATGGCCCTGATAAAGGCGTTCATCAGTACCCGCAATTCGGGGATGATGGAGACCAGGCGCAGTAGCCGGAAGATGCGCAGCAGCCGGCCCAGCAGGGCGGTCTCGCTGCCCTCGAAGGGGATCAGGCTGGCCACCACGATGATGAAATCGAAGATGTTCCAGGCCTTGCTGAAGAACCGTTTCAAACTCTGCTCGGCGATCATGCGGATGATGATCTCGGCCAGAAAAAACAGGGTGATGGCCAGGTCCATTATCTCGAAGAGCTGGCTGACGCCGATGGGGATCGCATAGGTCTTGGCGCCGATCACCATCGCCGAGATCACGATCACCAGGATCACGAAGGTCTCGAAGAGTCTGTTCTCCCGGAGATCGATGAATCGCTGCTGCAGTGCGTAGGCATTCCTACTCATGGGGTGTACCGGTATGAATGACAGTTTTTGCGGAGATTGGGGAGATGCGAATTATCCAAACTGTTTGATTCAATGCCATGCCTCCATCAATAAACTATTGCTGAGAGGTAAAGGGAGGCGGAAAGTTCCACTAAATCCTCATGAATACCACAAAGATCACTGAGGGTTAAGAATCGTTTGGAGGTGGAGCGAGCGGTGCCGGTTTGCTCATACTGTTACTGGCTATCCTTCTGATACGGCGACGCTGGTTATAACCCACAAGCTTCGCAAGCTGGGCCCTAACAAATTAAAAACGAGGTACCTGCCAGGCGGTCCTGAACGGATATGCTGCACCCTTGTGAGAATTTCAGACTACCGCCCCCAGGTCTTGAAGCGTTTCTTACAGTAGGTCAGCAACTCGGTATAGTTGCGGAAATAGAGTTCGAAGCCAGCCTCCGCCGGGGCGTCGAACTCGCACCAGTCGTTGTCATAGTCGCGGCAGATCTGGGGCCGCTCCGCGTAGATGCCGCAGGCGCCGCCGGGCCGGATATGTTCGCAGGCGCCCTGAAACAGCAGGAACCAGCCATCCTCGTCCTTGTAGATCTCCACCCCCCGGTGGGAGATCTGCCACAGCAGGTGTTCGAAATCGGACTTGGCGCGAGGCGCTACGCCCAGCGCCTCGGTGGTGTAGGTGCAGCACTTGGAGTTGGTGCAGAGGCTGCATTTGTCATCCATATTATGACTTTTCACCGCCGCTCTGGGGTGGTTTGGGGCTACGGCGCCTGCGCCGACGGCGTTTTGGTTTGTCGGTGCCTTCCGGTTTCTTGTGCTCCTTGTGATGATGGCCCTTGCCGTGGCTCTTGCGCCCGTCCTTCGGGCGGCGCTGTTGGCGGCTGCCTTTTTCCGGGTAGAGGCGGCTCTTCGGGTCCAGCTCCACCAGCAGGTCCGGATCCACCGCCTGCATGGGGATGC
>JBDLIF010000214.1:0-5120 GCA_039714955.1 Pseudomonadota bacterium
TGTATCGGGGAGCGGCAACCGGTCATGGGGCAGATGCTGGACGTTTATGAAAAGCATGGCTGCAGCCTGGTCGCCGTGGAGGAGGTGGACCCCGCCGAGGTCGACAGGTATGGCGTGGTCGACGCTACCGACCTGGAGGATGGGATCTTCTCCGTCTCCGACATGGTGGAGAAGCCGGCGCCCGGGGATGCCCCCTCCAACCTGGCCATCATCGGCCGTTACCTGCTGACACCCGACATCTTCGACACCCTGCGCAACACCCCGCCCGGAAAGAACGGCGAGATCCAGATCACCGACGCCCTCAGGATCCAGGCCCGGGAAGGCCGGGTCATGGCCTACCGTTTCAAGGGGAAACGTTTCGACTGCGGCAGCGTCGACGGTTTCGTCGCCGCCACCAATTTCTTCTATCGGATGGGGGAGAGCTGAGGGACTGGGTTGTCCGCTAGCAAGATTCTTGCATTAGCGAAACCCGGGATTATAAACACCCAGAAGATAGCCACCCACGATTTCGGCACATAAGACCTTGGGTACACCGTTACTCAATTTTCCTCCGGGCCGTTTACTGAAATGACTGGCATGGGGGGACTTGTGGGGAAGTCTTGGATGGTAAACAGACAGCGGGTAGCCAAAAGGCATTGATGGATGCGAATTCTTTAGAAATTCATGCAATTGCTGAGCAAGGGTAGCTTCATCCTCATATTCAGCATAGTGCCCGCTGACCATCCCCTCGATTTTGCTCGGATACGACATGGCAAAAATCAACCTGCTTTGGTAAGGCATTGTGAACACTGAAAACCATTCTACCCGATAGAAGATAAAATGGATTTGCGAAAGCGCAATCACAGGGCGCAAGAGTGGATGGAATTTGTTAACGAAGCGAGGCTCAGGGCGAGATGATGACATTGAAAGGTTTTTACAATGATAGGGTTCAGATACGGCAATAGTGGTCAACTGAGGATTCTAGGATCATGACTGACAACCCGAAACCTGCCAAGCCGCTCAGTCGGCGTCTTTTTCGCTGGACCCTCGAACTTGTTGCATTGGCCGCACTCTTGACTATCGCCCATCTCTGGCAGACACGTGATGTGATCAAAGGGGTAGCGCCGGAATTGACCGGGCAACGGCTGAATGGTGAGTTGTTCGAGTTAGCCAGGCAGAGGGACGCTCCAATTCTGATTCACTTCTGGGCCACCTGGTGCCCGGTATGTGGTTTGGAGGCGGACAATATTAATGGCTTGGTAGGCGATTATCCGCTGATCACCATTGCCATGAATTCGGGCAGCCATGCAGAGATACATAAGTACCTCAGGGAACAGGATCTGACTTTCCCGGTTATTTCCGATCCGGATGGGGTGCTGTCGGCTGTCTGGGGGGTCAGGGCGGTTCCCACCACGTTTATCCTGGATAAGGATGGGAATATCCGATTCGTGACGGTTGGCTATACCTCGAGCCTGGGGCTGCGTGCACGACTGTGGCTGGCGGATGATAGTTAGTGCCGATCCGGAAGCTCCCCCTCCCACCGGGAGGGGGCTGGGGGGAGGGGAAGTAATGACATGAAATTCAATGCCATATGATCGCCCCCACCTGCCGCCCAGGGATGGGCAAATGTCACGTGAGGCAGGAAGCCGTTAGTGACCTAGCCCTCGGCTTTGGCTTCCTGCGTCGCTCTACCACCTCCATCCCTGGAGGCGTCCCCCGCGGGGGGAGGGAATGCCCTTTTCTGGACAGATAATAATCCCAGATAGATGAATCAGAATGTAACTTTGACGGCCAGTCCTACCACATGCTGGTCGTAATCGAGCGTGTCCTCACCCAGAAATAGGAACTGTGAGATGGTGTCGTTTTCCAGGGGGTTATAGTTATTGATGGTTCCGTCCACTGCCCAGTCATCCACGCTGTAGCGTTCGTACCAGTAGCTGAGCTTGTAGGCGACCGCGTCGCTGTATTGATACTGGGTCCAGAGCTGCAGGCTGTTCAGGCTCGTTTCCAGATCGGAAAACTGCTGTGTTTCGATCGGCTCGAAATCACCAATGATCACACCGGTAATTTTATCTACAGGGGCTTGGTAACCCGTCATATGGATCTGACCTTTACTTTGGGTATAGACCCAATCCAGTCCGGCATCCCACTTGTTGGCCAGTTCCTCGATGCTGAAGCCCAAGCCAACACTGTTGCTGCTGTCTTTCAGGTCTGCCTCCCACCTGTCGTAAGTGCCCTTTTCAATTTCCTTGTTCTCGTTGGCGTTATTGGAGGTGAACTCTTCGTAGTTGTAGAAGGCATGGGTATTGATCTTGTCGGTGATCTGGTAATTGAAATTGAGCAGGGCCGATGTCTGGTCGGATTCCCTGAGTCCGATCTCCGATTCGGTGTAATCGTCCATGAGATATTCCGTCTTCAGGCCAAAGCTCAAGCGGTGAAACGGTATGAAGTTGATGGTCGCTCCCACCTTATGGCGGTCGAGATCCGCCAGGTAGGATACACGCAGGTCCGGGTGCTCATAGTTTCGTGTAATATAGTCGTTGCCGTTGCGCCTACCCGTTTCGCCATAGATATCGAAGTTCAGCTGTGATAACGGTTTGACCTTGAGTTTTGCCGATACGGTATGCTCTTGGGTGGTCTTGACCTGAACGTCATCGTTGTCACGATGTTGATGGTTGTACTCGTAACCACCACCCAGGCTGACTATCGAGTTGAATCGATATTTGGCCGTCAGATCGACCTTCTGTTTCCGGTAACTGAGCGGGTCATTGGAGCGGGGGTTGATCGGGGGATCAATGTCAAACTCACCGGGAACCCCGTCGGCCAGGATGTAGGTGTAGGAGTTGCTGGCTGTTTGATTATCCCGTTCATCATAGCTGTATTGCGCGCTCAGACGCAGGTTTCGCATGGGGTTGGAGGTCAGCTTCAACTGCCCCCGGTAGAGCCAGACCTCTCCATCCAGGGATCTTTGCGGCAGGGCGTCGAGCGAGGTGTCATCTTGTGGCGTGAGGTCCGAGTCAGTGACACTGTGGGGCAGAAAATCCTGGTCCTGGGTCAACAGTGAAACAGAAGCCAGTGCGGTGAGGCGGCTGGTCGATGAGAGCATTTGGCCCAACACGGCGGAGAGCTGGTGCATCTGATTGTCCGGTTCAAGGGAGATACGGCCAGGTCTGTGAATGGGGTCATCGGTCTTATTGCTTGGGTCATCCAGTGGATCCGTCCAGCTGAGGGATGTGTCATTGTTGTCAAACAGTGAGCCATGGTAGGCAAATTCCAGCTGCGTCTCTTCGCCATGGTAGGTCAGGGACGCGTCTATCTTGTTTGTTTCATAATCGATAGGTTCGGGCAGCAGGGCCCCATTGGTCCACTTGAAGATGTTATCCAATATAGAGGGACCCATGGCGGCGCCAATCCAGTCGGTTCCCTCCTTGGTTTCCTGGGACCAGTTGGCGCTCAGCTGCCAGCGACTCTTTATCTGAAACTTGCCCCCAAGTCCCAGGCGTTCTCGTTCGGTCTTCTGATCGAAGGGCAGCAGAAAGCTATCGATGTTGTCGGCATCGTAACCCGCCGGCAAGGCCAGATCGGTACTGCCTGGGTTTGTGAATGGGGTTGAGCCGGTATCGTTTTCATAGTCGGGTATCTGATCGTACTCGATGAAGAACTGCTGGCTGCCCTGGACGCCGGCATCCAGTCTCAGATAGCGGGAGTCCAACCCCAGATTGGTGCCGCGCAACCGCCAGAAACCTCCATCCCCGTCATACTCTTTCCCTTTTATATTACCAATGACATAGGGACCCTGATCGACCATGCCGTTGTAACGTCCGAAGCGGTAGGCATCGTCATCGATATAGCCTATGCCCATTTCGAATTCATTGACTGCCGGTTCGGCTTCAACGACAACCAGTTGTTCTTCGCTCTCTGCCTCCGCAAGTGCCAGTCCCGGGGTAATCCCCAGAGCGTGCAAGGCGGCAATCAGCAATGGTGTTTTTGTTTTAAACATAATGCGCCTCTTGTGATCCGTTTGACTAACGTAGGAGGTTGGCCCCTGAAGGATGATTCGAGCCATGCACCTTGTGGCAGTTCGCGCAATTTCGGCCAAGGAAACTGCGCCCACGCTTTTTATCCTTGTCCCAGGCATCATAATAGGTGCGGATATGGCCGGTACCGTCCGGGCCGATCTGTGCGTGGCACTGCTGGCAGAGTTGCGTGCCCTGTTGTTTCAGCAGCGCTTTATGCATCGAACCGTGTGTGCGGTGACACAGGCTGCAGTCTTCCGTCACGGGATAGTGCTCCCAAAGGTAGGGGCCGCGTTTCTCGGCATGACATTCATAGCAGTTGTCATTCAGGCTCAGCTGCTTGAGCATCGCGGGACCGTTCGAACCATGGGAATTGTGGCAGTCACTGCACGCCACATTGCCTTCCCTGATCGCATGGGATGATCTCTGGTAGGTCTCGGCGCGTACGTCGTTATGGCAGGCATAACAGACCTCGGCCTCGGTGGAACGGTCCATGGCCAGGTCGGTTCTGTGCATGCTATGGCAGGATGTGCAGGCCATCTCCTCGGTCTCATGCAGGCTGGCATGCCATTGGATCATGGAACCGCCCTGGTGACACTGGGTACACATGATGTTCCGGGTCTCGACCGGTGAGGGATCTTCACCCGCAAAGGCGACCAGGCCGCCTGTTACATCGGTGATATGCGTCTGTCCGGGACCGTGGCAGGTCTCGCAACCATTGGCCGCAAAGGGAGAACGCGAGTCACTCGCCTGACCATGGGACTCCATAATCAGCTGCGCATGCTGGGTAGGGTGACAGTTCTTACAGACCGCCGTCCCCATATAGGCACCACCGCCATCGATGACTGCCTGTACGCTCTCGCCCTTCAGCACACCGGCAACGGCAGCCCCGCCATTAAGCACAAGGCCGAGCAATAAGAATAGATACGCGTGGATACGTAAGGTGGGATACATGCGAGGTCTCCTCCAGCTTCACAATTATTTTTTTAGCTGTCTGGTGTCACGCTCGCGTGGCACCGAGACACTTAACTTTATTTTATTTGTTGAGGAGGGGCGGGATTTATCAAGACGCTCCTTGACCCTTACGGGTACCCTCCGCTGCGCAAATCACCGGTTGCTTGGCAA
>JBDLIF010000215.1:0-5079 GCA_039714955.1 Pseudomonadota bacterium
AGCTCTGACCGATTTCCAACGGGACCAGGGGCTCGAAGCGACCGGAAAGCTGGATGGTGCGACGACCCTGGCTCTTGCCCGGGCCTCCGACGACTCCCATCCTGTAGGCTCCACGGCGGTGTCCTGCCGCCGAGGGTCCCGATAGGCTGTACCCGGTCGCGTGGACCTTTGTAGCTGAGCTTTGTATCTAATCAGCTTACTATTCGTTATGACTCCGCGCTGATTCCCAGCACTGTCATATTTTCTTCATAATTATTCGCTATGCTTAGCTGATTTCCAAACTTAGCCTGGTATTTTCTCAACACCTGCCGATTCCTTCGGAGCATGGGATGTTAAAAATCATTACAAAGTTGCGCATTGGTGAAAAAATTGGTTTGGGCTTTGCCCTGGTAGGCCTGCTTTTTCTTGCTGTAGTCTGGCAATACCATGCCACATATAGCCAATCACTTTTCAACTATCAACAGCTTCATAGCATCGATGAAGTGAGAAAAAGCGATGCGCTCAAAATAGCGAATAGTCTCCATGAAGCGAGGGTCGCGGAAAAAAGATTTCTTATTCAGCGTGATGAAGCATCTATCATCGAGGTTGACAGTCACATTAAGGACGCCAACGGATTGGTCACCGAACTGAGCGCAATCGACAATTCAACAAGAGATGATGCCAGCCGGATGGCGGAATTGCTGCAGACTTACCATGAACATTTTTTATCGGTAGTGGATGCCTGGAAAACAAAAGGTCTGGATCATGACTCGGGTCTACAGGGGGCTTTCAGGAAAACCGTGCATGAGTTGGAGTCGATAGCCGGGCAGTTCAATTCAGGACCACTCTATCTACAATTGCTGCAGATTCGTCGTGCGGAGAAAGGCCTCGATCTCGAACGGGAGGAGCAGTACAGGATCCAGTTACTGCCACTGGTTGATGATTTCGAGCAATTGCTGACCGATTCGAGATTGAAACAAGCGGTAAAATCAGAACTTCTCAAGGAGACCGAGACTTACCGCGATGCAATAGAGAGATATGCCCAGACAGCAGTTACAGAGGAAGAGGCAAGAACAGGGAAAGGGCAAGGGCAATATCAACTTGCAGCCGGTCGCATGGAAGCGGTCCTGAATCGATACTATGTAGCGGATTTTGAAACGAACATCCTGCAGCTCAGGCGACGCGAGAAGGACTATCTACTGCGACATGACCAGAGATATGTCGCTATGGCATTGGAAGAGATTGAACATATCAATGACAAGATTGATATCTCACTGATCACCGATGAGGATAAAAAGCACATCAAGGTTCTGATGGATCGCTACCAGCGGGATTTTCTTGCGCTTATCGAGCAAAATGACCGCATAGATCAGTTGATCGAGCGCATGGGCCAGACCGTTGAAAGCATAAACCAATTAGTGCAATTAAACGTCATTGCGGCAGATCAAGCCATGCACAAGGGATTCTCTGATGTCAATGCTGCGTCTGAGGAGAACAAACGTCTGATGTACTGGAGTGTTGCGGCGGCAACCCTGTTGGCTATTGGCTGCGTGGTTTTTCTTACCCTCAGTATTGCACGTCCCCTGCGGACGATGGTGGGATTGCTGGACAAGTTGGCCTACGAAGAACCAATGGAGCGTATGCCCTTTGATCCCAGCGGTCGCGATGAGGTCAATGCAATGGCTATTTCGCTAAATACCATGGCGGACCACCAGAAACGATTTATTGACTGGTGGAAGACATCGATGGCCGAAGAGGATGCCTGTGAAAAGCTGAAGCGGGTATTGAGGGGAACAACCAATGAAATCCCTGGAGAGAATCTTGCAGAGGTCAGTGATGAGTTAAAGACGGCCATATTCTCGAAAAAGGGCCTGTTTTCAACCCAGTGTCAGGGAATAGAGCAACTCAGCAGCACTATTACTGAAAGAGCGGATGAGCTTTTGCGCAACAAACCATCGGGGGATACCCTGATGGCGCTTGACTCAATCAGGCATTCGGCTCAGGCGATCAAAAATTTCCTTGAAGTTGTATCCGTTCAAGAGACACAGAAAAGGCGCGCCTTTTAATCACTGAGAAATCTTCAGTCGATACTGAAAATGATTCATCAACTTTTCGCGCATCCGTTTCTCCTTATGTTTCTCGGCGGCGGCCAAGCGGCGTTCCGCGACTCCAATCAGGGTTTCCTGACAGTTCAGTGATTTGTCGTCAGCCATGGGGCGTCTGCGGAGATAGCTGCCATCCGCCCGCATCTCCCAGGCGGCATGCTGATCGCCCAGTTGTACATCGAGCAGTAATCTGAGCTCCTGGCGCAGGGCGGTGGATTCCACCGGTATCAGCACCTCTACCCGGCTCTTCAGGTTGCGTTGCATCAAATCGGCGGAGCCAATGAAGTACTCCTCGTCGCCTCCATTGCGAAAATAGTTGATGCGGGCGTGTTCAAGAAAACGTCCTACGATACTGATTACGCGGCCCGACTCACTGAGTCCCGGAATGCCCGGCCGGTAGCGACAGGTATCGCGGACGATCAGATCCACCTTTACCCCCGCCTGACTGGCGGTGTAGAGCGCCTTGACGATATCCGTGTCCTCCAGGGCATTCATCTTCATCTGGATAAGCCCGGGATTCTCTTCTGAATGGAGTTCGCTCTCCCGGTTGATCTTTTGCAATAGCACCTTCTTCAAGGTATAGGGCGCCGCGAGAATCTTGCGGTAGCTGGGGGGTGGGGAGTAGCCGGTCAGATAGTTGAAGAGTTCGGTCAAATCCTGAGCGATATCCTCATCGCAACCCAGCACGCCCAGATCGGTATAGAGGCGCGCCGTGCCCGCATGGTAGTTACCGGTACCCACGTGATAATAACGGCGCAGTTGTGCATAGTCCTTGCGCACCACCATGACCAGTTTGCTGTGAGTCTTCAGGCCAATAACACCGTAGTTGACATGGATGCCGGCCTGTTCCAGGCTGCGCGCCCAGCGGATATTGGCGGCCTCGTCGAAGCGGGCCTTCAATTCCACCAATACCGCCACCTGTTTGCCATTGCGCGCGGCCTTGATCAATGAGTTCAGGATGCCGCCCTCGGCGGAGGTGCGGTAGAGGGTCATCTTGATCGCAAGTACCTTGGGATCTTCCGCCGCCGTATCTAGAAAGCGCTCAACCGTGGTGCTGAATGACTCATAGGGGTGTTGCAGGAGCAGGGGGCCCAGATCACGAATGATGTGGAAGATGTTGCGCCGGTCATGGGCCAGTTGTGGGTGGTCGACTGCATAGTGTGGCGCATCCCGAAGCCCCGAGATGTTCAGGAATGCCAACTCGAACAGATCCCTGGTCGCCATCATAAAATCGATTTCAAACACATCCTGGGCTTCGTCCAGGCCCAACTCGGCGGCCAGCATGCCCCGGTGAGTCGGGTTCATTCCCTCGGAGACCTCCAGGCGTACGATGGGAGCAAAATGACGTTCGCGCAGCTCGGTCTCGATCATCTCCAGCAGATCGTTTGCTTTCTCCTCTTCCAGTTCCACATTGGCGTTGCGGGTGACCCGAAACAGCTCACAGCTGATGATCTCCATGCCAGGAAACAGCATATCCAGGTTGTTGGCGATCAGGTCATCCAGGGTGACGTAGTTGTATCCCCCGTCTACCTGAATCAGGCGGGGGGAGACCTCTTTGCTCACCGGCACCTTCACCCTGGCCCTGTGGGTATCGTGACCCTCGGGAAAGCGCAGGGTAACCAGCAGGTTCAGGGTCAGGTTCGAGATGAAAGGGAAGGGATGGCTGGGGTCCATCGCCAGCGGAGTAAGCATGGGGAAGATGTTGCGGCGAAAATGATCCCGCAGCTGCTCCTGTTGTTCCGCTTGCAGGTCTTTGTATTCGGAGATGTGGACGTCATTCTCAGCCAGCAATTGCCGCAGCTGGTGGTAAATGCGCTGCTGCTCCCGCTGAAGATCACGGATAACCGCATGACACTCCATCAGTTGTTTGGATGGTGTTCGGCCATCAACGGTCGGTTTTGTCACGCCAGCGGCCAGCTGTTGCTTCAGGCCGCCAATGCGCTTCATGAAGAATTCATCCAGATTACTGCTGACGATAGCGAGAAATTTCACCCGCTCCAGGAGTGGGTTTTTCGCTTGATCAGCCTCATCGAGTACCCGCCGGTTAAAGGCTAGCCAGGTCAATTCCCGATTGAGGTAGAGGTTGGGATCGTCCAGGTCGAATTCCGCAGGTGTTTCATCCGTTGTGGCAAGCGGCGAAACGCTATTCAGAAGTTGTGGATTTGGCTGTGTCATGGTGTTGGGATATACGGAGAGTCAGAAATAGAGAGAGACATCCTCGGGTTGGTAGTTATCCAGCACATTCATCAGATCAAGCATACTGGTGTGAAAACCACAGCTATTGATGCGTCCGAGACCGCCATGAGCACAATCGGACTCACTGAAAGAGTGGGTGTCGTCCACTCGGCCCCGTGGCGCACACAACAGGCTTGGCACCGGATCGCCTGTGTGGCGGCCCGTGTTGCTGTCCGTGGAGTGATCCCCGGTGATACCAAAGACGAGATCTTCGCTTAACAGGGGGGCTAGCGCTTCATCGATGCGTTCCAACAGTTCACATTTACCGGTTGGGTTGAGATCGTGAGAACAGATATCCGGGCCCTTGATATGCAGATAGACCAGGTCATGACTCCGAAGCGCTTCCTTGACATGTATGATTTTGCTGTCCAGGTCGGTGTTTGGCAGTGAGGTGAAGCCGGGTTCCGATATCTCTGAATACCCCAGCATGGCGGCCAGTCCCAAGACGGTCTTCTCACCTGCCACCACAGCGGTTTTAAGACCAAAATGCTGATTCAGGGTATGCAGTCGTGGCAGTCGTCCGGGGCCTCGGCAGATGATGCCATTGGCTGCTGGGACGCCAGCCTTCAGACGCGCCCGATTGATGGGATGGGTGGAGAGTTTTTCGAACACCAGGGTTGTCAGTTGGTTTACCGCGGCCGCCGTACGCAGGGCGGCAGGGTCTGTGGAATCTGTCGCCCGGCAGTCGAGCAGGCGGTTTTCCGAGTTCTGATCGGTTGGATCGGTGTTGGTGATGTTTGCGGATAGCCCGGGTCCTGAG
>JBDLIF010000216.1:0-5037 GCA_039714955.1 Pseudomonadota bacterium
AAATCGGTGAGTTGCCGACCGACAAGCCCATCGTATTCTTCTGTTCCACCGGAGCGCGTGCCGGCGAGGCCTACGATATCGTCAAAATGCAGCGAGATGATTTAAAAGTCTACTTCCTGGATGCCAACGTCAAGTTTCACAAAGACGGCAGCATTCCGACCGCCTCGCCTCCGGACTAGGCCAGACTGTTGCTTCTGTCCAGCCAGGGAAGGCCCCGGGCAGAGCGTTAACCGGGGGTTAAGGGAATTCACATGTTTCAGTTCCAAGAACCGCAATTATACAGAGCGATGATGATGCACACGCTGGCGTGGGCCCTTGTTTCTATGCTTATCGTTGTAGCCGAAAGCGCGATAGCTGAGCCCACAAGCAAGACTTCGACCGCCGATCATCGAAAATTCGAACAGCTCAAGGTCAAATTCAAAACTGGCCCCGAAGTAACGAGGGCGTGTCTGCATTGTCACATTAATGCGGCCAAGCAGATCCACCAGACCAAGCATTGGCGTTGGGAATACAAAAATCCCGTCACCGGACAGTTACTGGGGAAACGCCATGTGGTGAACAACTTCTGCATCTCGGCGGTGCCCAATATTGCGTCCTGTACTAAGTGTCATATCGGATACGGCTGGAAAGACGACAGTTTCGACTTCGCATCCGAAGAGAACGTGGACTGTCTCGTCTGCCATGACACGACGGGGCTGTATTCCAGGGAGGCCTTACGCAAGCCCGGTAAGAGAAGACCGAAACTGGAAAAGTTCGCCCAGAATGTGGGACCGACGAGCCGTAAAACCTGCGGTACCTGCCATTTCTCGGGAGGCGGCGCCAAGGCCGTCAAACATGGCGATATTGATCCGACCCTGGAGCATCCGGACTATTTTGTGGATGTGCACATGGATGCGGACGGGTTGAATTTCAAATGCTCCACCTGCCACCTCTCCGATCAACATGAGGTGCGGGGCAGCCGCTATTCACCCGAAGCGGTGGATGTCGGTGAAATTGGCGTACCCGGTCGTGAGGGTGCCGAGCGCACTTCATGCCGCAAGTGCCATGGGTCCAGCCCTCATGAATCGAAGGAAAAACTGAACGATCATACCGCTAAAATCGCCTGCCAGACTTGTCATATTCCGCAATATTCTCGCGGGGACTACGGCTCGAAAATGTGGTGGGACTGGTCCACTGCTGGCCAGTTGGGACCGGACGGCAAGCAGTTTTCCAAGGAAGATGCAGACGGCTTTGAGATCTACAGTACCAAGAAAGGGGATTTCGAGTGGGACAAGCATACCGGCCCTGAATACCGTTGGTTCAACGGTACCGTCCTCTATACTTTGTTGGAAGACCGGATAGACCCGACTGGCATTGTGCCGGTCAATCAGTTCCTGGGCGAGCCGGGAGAACCTGGGTCGCGGATCTGGCCGGTCAAGATGATGCGCGGCAAACAGCCCTACGATGTCGAGCTGCAGAAGCTGGTGGCGCCATTAACCACCACGGACAAAGGGTATTGGAAGACCCTCGATTGGAACCAGGCCATCGAACTGGGCATGAAGACGGTGAACAAGTCGTTCAGCGGAAAATACGGCTTCGTGGAGACCGAGATGGCATGGCCCATCACCCATATGGTCGCACCAGCCGACGAATCCCTGCAGTGTGCGGAATGCCACAACAGGAACGGTGTCCTGGATGGTGTGGAGGGTGTCTACATCCCGGGTAGGGACGAGCACCCCTGGCTCGACCGCATCGGCTTCGCTGTGGTGCTGCTGACGCTCATCGGACTGCTCGGGCACTGGGCGGCGCGTTTGCTGTTTGGCAGGAAAGCGGGAGATTAGGTATGGACAGAGACAACTTTAGGAATACAACCATGTTGAGCCGACGAGAAATCCTTCTCCTATGTGGTGCGGCGACTGCTGCGGGTCTGCCCTTCAGCGGCGTGCTGCGGGACGCCGAAGCCTCTCCAGGCGACGCCAAGAAACTCCTCGTGGATCTCACGGGGGGAGTCGAGCAACAAAAGGGCGGTATCAAGATCACACTACCCGCGGCCACGGATCAGGCGCGTCACGTACCCATGCGCATCTCGGTGGAAAGCCCAATGACGGAGCAGGATTACGTCAAGGCGATCCATGTGGTCGCCGAGCGTAATCCGACACCGGCGGTGGCGTCCTTTCACCTGAGCCCGGCCAATGGCAAGGCCGAGATCTCGACCCGGATACGTCTGCTGCAGACCCAGGTCGTGGTTGCCGCTGCTGAGATGAGTGACGGGACCGTACGCATTGGCAAGGCCCGCTGCAAGATCACCGGCGGCGCGGGGGGGTGTGGGTGATGAGAAACCAGTTGCATATAAAGGTCCCGCCAACAGCCGCTAAAGGCGAGGTGGTGCGTCTCATGACTAAACTCATCCACCCCATGGAATCCGGATGGCGGCAAAGGCAGGACGGACAGATGGTACCTAAGGCGCTGATTGGGCAATTCGTCTGCCTATTCAACGGTCGCGAGGTGTTTCGTGCCGACCTGGAGTCAGGTACCGCTTCGGATCCTTACCTGTCGTTTCATGTACGGGTAGATGAGAGCGGGGTGTTCCGATTCGTCTGGTCTGGGGACGATGGCACCAGGTTTGAGAAGGACGCCCCGATCGAGGTCGATGAATAGTCGGTATTCACATATAAAGTTCCTGCACTATTGGGATTCATAAATCCTGTCCCGAAATTGTCTGGATCTCCACAGCAGGTCATCGATCTCCTGTATCTGTAAATAAATGTTCCAGGCCTGGGTTCATGGTGATGAATTCGGACTGGCGGGGTGAATTCGTGATATTCAGGTACCAGACGTGGATTCTCTGAGAGTAGGCCCAATATCTTATCTAGGCCCTTGAGATAGTTATGTCGTTGCGATCTACCCCATTCTCTTTCGGTATAAAGACCAATTTGTCGTAAGTCGTATCTGGCTTTCTGACTAACCCGGTAAACTGGCATCACCCTGCATCAAGTTCCTTTTGCAGTTGATCCATGCTGAAATTTTCATCAACGCCACTTTCCAAGCCTTCTGTAATCGCGTTTTGCAGTGCCGCAATTTAGTTTCCCTCTGTTCTAACAGCCGCAATCCATCACGGACCAGCCCACTAGCAGAAACATACTTCCCACTTGCTATTTGGTTCTTGATGAAAACTTCCCAGTGTTCACCCAGAGTAAGACTTGTATTAGCCATTTTGAATGAAAAATATTCGGTATCTATTCAGCATATGTAGTTAGTAGTAATTACATACTGATTTCAGGTCGTTCTGAAAGAAGTCGCCGTGAATACGTCCTTGTAGGCTTGATTGCAGCCTCCATGCTGCAAACACTTCTTTCAGAACGACCTGAAAGCAGTAACAAACTTGCGATGATGCTGAATAGTTACAATATTCGTAAATAATATGTATGAATATATTCTGAGTATTCTTATGATGCAATTTTCGTTTATTAAGGTGTCAATCATGCACAAACAATCTTGATACTCTCGCTTGCTATCCCGAAGAACCGAAAGAGGTGCAGTGGACGAAATGTGGACGGCAAGAAATAAATGATAAAAAAACAGAGTGATAAAATATGTAACACCGCCTCACAAGGGCAGCGCCTTTTTTATTGAGCCGCTATCTTTTTTTCAAAAAGTCAGCGGTTTTTTCTTGCCTGTTCGTCCATGGTGCCATTGGTCAACGAAGCGATATTCGTTGTGATTTATAGAGGACGGGTATGAGGTGACCTGTTGAGTGAATTGGGATTACGCCCCAACAATCACCGTAAAGTCTCTCGTAGAGTCATTTCTGAGTCTCTAAGTAGTCATAAATAACCGGTTGTGACTCGGAGGAGACATTGGAACTAGAGCGATTCCTCCGAGATATAAAATTTTTCAGGGTGCGTGTTCGTATGTATAGATACGAAAACACCCCTCTCTCTATTTAGCCCCCCGGCGTCTGATTGCCCCCCCTCTCGGCATTATCTGTACAATTTTATAATTCGTCCGCTTCAGGACATTACGGCGTGATGGATTTCATCGCCTTGGTGAATCCCATCAGCGACACCGGCAGGCCGATGATCTGTTTATTCAGCGCGGCGATGCGCACGGACACTTCAACGCCTTTCTTCAATGCGGTGACCACGTTGTCCTCCAACAGTATCGGTGCCGTCACACACCCCTCTTGGGTACAGGCCAGATACGCCATCTTCACCAGCTCAACGTCATTCATCATCATCGATGCGCCAGCCGGGAGCAAGATGCCGAGCGGTAAGGTGACGGACATCGCTGGCTGCTTTTGGTCTTTCGGATAAAACACGCGCACGCTCATCAGAAGCTGCTTGGTGTCCTCCTTATGGAAATTTTGAAAGATGAAACACAGTTCATCGCCTGCCGGCGTGGTGTTGCACTGGCGTCCCCAGTCACCGAATTGCTCGACTTCGGGGGCTTTGCTCTCCTCTTCGGCGAACGCGGGTTGGCTGACAAGCAGCAGAAACGCGGTGGTACGGAGAATCGCCTTGAATATTTTCATTGGGTAGTAATCCTGACTTGAATGAATGGAATATCTTTCATGTGCCCTGCAACTTACAGCTCGAGAATGGCATCCATCTCGACCTGAGCTGACTAAGGCCGGCTAGCAGCATGACCGTCGCAGCTTCGATTTGTCGTCCTGTCTACTGCATCTGGTCCTTAGTATAAGCCGGATAAAAGCCCTATTTAAAGTCGATTGCGGAAAGTGTAGTGACAGACGGTTTAGCCTGCTTATGGCTAACAGCGGGAGTCTACAGGTGCCAAGTCGGAAGACTGCTTTGTGCGCAGTCCTGCCATATTGAGATTCGATCCAATCTTACCTTGACTGTCGGATCAAGTTTGCTGGCGGAAAAGGGTTTCCGCCCTACGTTTTGTGTGTCAATCTGGATTTGTAGGTCGAGTTAGCGCAGCGTAATCCGACAATCTATGGGTTTTGACCATAGGTTTCCCTGACATACCTGTCGACGATCCCCATGAATTGGCTGGCGATATCCTCGCCTTTGAGCGTCACCGATTTCTCTCCATCCA
>JBDLIF010000217.1:0-5030 GCA_039714955.1 Pseudomonadota bacterium
GGTCAGTGGAAATCCGGCCGTGGAGGCGGCGCTCGCCAGTGTGCGCGAGGCCCTTGCTGAACTGGCCGACCTGTTGCAGGCCATGGAAGGACGGGGCAAGGGGCTCGACAGCTGTCATGGGCGTTGCCAGGAGCTGAGTGCAGGCTTGGAGACGCTCAGCAGACAGGAAGATGACCAGCATATCCGCTGGTTCGAGACCCTGCGTCAGAGCTTCCGGCTGAACCGGACCCCCTTGGAGATCGCCAACATCTTCCACTCCCGCATGGAGAACCACCACGCCTCCTGGATCTTTACCTCCGCCACCCTGGCGGTGGGCGGCAGTTTTGACCACTTCTCCAGTCAGCTCGGTCTCGACGAGGCCCGGACCCACTGCTGGGACAGTCCCTTCGACTACCCGCGTCAGGCCGTCTGGTATGTACCAAAAAATCTGCCGGAGCCCAACAGTCCCGCATTCAACCACAGGGTTTCCGAGCTCACCATTCCGATCCTCCAGGCCAGTGGTGGCCGGGCCTTCCTGCTCTATACCAGCCACCGGGCCCTGCAGGAGGCGGCGGAGTATCTGCGCGAGCGCATCGACTTTCCCATGCTGGTGCAGGGCACCGCACCTCGCACCGAGTTGGTGGAGCAGTTCCGGGAACTGGGCAATGCGGTGCTGCTGGGTACCGCCAGTTTCTGGGAGGGGGTGGACGTGCGCGGCGACGCCCTCTCCTGCGTGGTCATAGACAAGCTGCCCTTTGCCTCACCCGGCGATCCGGTGCTGCAAGCGCGCATCGATGCCCTGCGCCACCAGGGCGGCAATCCCTTCATGACCTTTCAACTGCCTCAGGCCGCGATCGCCCTGAAACAGGGGGCCGGCCGCCTGATCCGGGATGAGAAGGATCGCGGGGTGCTGGTGATCTGTGATCCACGCCTGCTCAGCAAACCCTACGGCAAGGTCTTCATCCGCAGTCTGCCACCCATGACCAAGACCCAGGATCTGGAGGTGGTCAAACGCTTCTTTGCCTTGGCTGCCCCTTCCCGCTGACGGCCGCGATTTTTCGTATGCGATTACTTACGGGAAGATAAATAGTCACTGTTGCTTGATCGTGTTGAAAAATTCACCGATGGCCGAACCGAGGTTAGCGGGTCGGTTCTCTTTTCTGAGGCTGCTGAGGAGCGCCTCTCGCGTGTCCGGAAGGAACAGCAGATCGCTCAGGATGTTGTTGAAGAATGGCTGTCCCTGATCGTTGTCCGCCAGACGTTGCAGATATTGGTCCCTGGTCTCTTCATCGAGCAATCGCTCCCAGGCACGTCCGCAGATGGCCGCCAGGATGTCGCTGCGCCGTGAGACCTGATGTGACAGTATCGCTTGCATCATGGCCTGCTTGAGGTTGTGGGAAACGCCATGGGAGATGCCCCGAATACAGGCGGTCAGAATCCGGGGGTTAGGCTCAGGGCCTGATAACGCTTCTTGCGTCCTGGACAGCAGTTCCCGCGCAATCTCGACCGTTATCCGCTCATTTTCCAGGCAGTGGCAGAGGGCCTCCAGCGCAGGCGGGGGAAGCTGGGGGATCGCGGCTGAGAGCAAATGATCATTTCCATCCTGATCCAGGCGGGCCGCCAGATCCGCAATCCCCTGATAACCGAGAAAAGACCACTGCTCCCAGCCCAGCTCTCCACTGAAGTAGGCGCGGGCATGTTCATAATAGCGGGAAGCTGGCTGTTTCAGCAGGGCGGTCACCTTGGCATGGAAGACCGCCATGCGCTCGGGTTTGGGGTGGAATGCGTAGGGATTGTCTTCCAATGCCGCCTGCATTCGTTCATCCTGTTTCGATGCCTGCAGGGTCGACCCGAGTCTTTCAACCAGCTGATGCATGAAATCGTCCCTGGCGGCAAGCACCAGTTTGCCCTGCTCATCCAGTGGGAAGCGGATAAACCAGATGGCCGGTTCGGTTTTGTGGTTCCGGTCTTGAATCAGCAGGCCAAGCCAGGCCTGTTGTTGCAGGGGTAGGGGGTAGGGTCTGTCGGTGCGCTCGAAAGCAAGCAAGGTCTCTCTTGAAATAGGGTCGACCCGCCTGCCCATGTCGTAGGCATTGAGTCTGGCGCCGGTGGCCTCGAGAAATTCGGTCAGGGTGGCGATATCGGGCATTTTAAACCCAGTCGATCAGGTGATATTCCCAGGCATCCGCATCGGACTCCCGAACCACCCGGCCCCGAATAGAATTACCCGAGCTGATGACGGTTTCGTTGCTGCCGGAAACCAGGGGATGCCACCGGGGCAGATCCTGGCCCTCCGCCAGCAGGCGGTAGGCACAGGTCTCGGGTAGCCAGTAGGGATCTTGCAGGTCTGTCGGTGTCAGGGTGACGCAGGATGGCACCAGGACCGAGCGCTCCGCATAGCGCGTGCAGCGGCAGTTGGCCAGATCGAGCAGGTCACAGACGATATTGGTAAAGTGGACCTCGCGGGTATCCTCGTCCTCCAGCTTCTGCAGGCAGCACTTGGCGCAACCGTCGCAGAGGGATTCCCACTGTTCTCGGGACATCTCAACGAGGGAAAGGGTCTTCCAGAAGGGCTCGGGTTTCTTAGCCATGTTATTACGCTAATGAGGTTAGAAGCCTATTGTCCTGTGGCTTGTCTTGCGGGGCAATCATAATCAAGGAAATAGATGAGTGTATAATCTAGCTAGCCATTTAATTCCTATTTTTTGATCAGTAAATCTGGGCCAGGTCAAATGTTTTATGCACATCTGAGGGATACCCCTCGTTTGAATCTTGAGTTATCTTGATTAGCTCCATGTCGGACTTAATTGTGTATCCTAACCTATTGATATTTAGACATATAACAAAATTGTGCAAAAAAACTACAATTTAACGGAAGGGCTTGCCCGATAAGGGCTGTGGGAAGATTTAATCATCTTAATCACAGAGTTATCCACAGGAATTGTGGAAAGATGTCGGGTTTACGACGAATGAAAAAATCCCATCACGCTTCTGATTAGGTCAATGGGAATTTAAATGATATCTATGATGCGTTTCTGTCATTTCCGAGATCGGCTATGCGGAAAAATTGGGAGGAGAATCACATGCACGATTACCAGGCCGTCATACAAGTGCCGTTTGGTGCCTTGGGGATTTCGATGAATGCTGATCGCCTGAGCGGCATCGATTTTATTTCAGGGCCAGTCGAACCCATGGCAGTCAATGACTCGGCCTCAGAGGTCGTAGAGAGGGTCCGGCGGTATCTCAGGGATCCGAAGAGCAGTTTGGAAATCGGGCTTGAGCTTCAAGGCACCGATTTTCAACAGCGCGTATGGAGAAGGCTGCTTGAGATACCCCTGGGTACAACCGTCACCTATGGCCAGCTTGCCGCGGAACTTGGCAGCAGCGCCAGAGCGATTGGGAATGCCTGTCGAAGCAATCCCTGTCCCTTGGTGGTGCCCTGTCACCGGGTGGTGAGCCAAAACGGACTGGGTGGATTTTCCGGTCAACTGGCCGGCCCCAAGTTGGAGATAAAACGCTGGCTGTTGGCCCATGAAGGGTATCTGGATGATGGTTTAGAGCGGGTTGATTAGGCACGCCACGCAACTGCGTGGCGTGGTGTTCAATGGCCACTCACTCAAAGATAGCGAAAATAGACATACACGCTGCTGATCATAATGGACAGTATCATCAGCGGAAATGCCCCCAGCATGAACGGCAGGAAGCGAATCGGTTGACCCGCACGTTCGGCGAAGCCGGCCACGATCAGATTGGCGCTGGCACCGATCAGGCTGCCGTTGCCACCGAGACAGGAACCGAGCGCCAGGGACCACCAGAGCGGCATCAGGTTTTCTGATCCACCGAAGGTGCCTGCCATGCTTTTGATCAGCGGTATCATGGTAGCCACGAAGGGGATGTTGTCGATGATGGCCGAGGCAATGGCCGAGACCCAAATGACGGAGATGGCGGTGATGGTCATATCCCCACCGGTGAGTTCAAGCACCTGGTTGGCCAACATCCCCAGCAGACCGGTGGTTTCCACCCCATAGACCACGATGAACAGACCGATGAAGAAGAAGATCGTGATCCACTCCACCTCGCAGAAAGACTTGTGCACCTGTTTGGACTGATCATCCGGGTGGCGGGTGATGTTGTCCAACACCAGCAACAGGGCAGCACCAAACATGGCGATGGTGGCCGGTTGCAGGTTGAGTGTGTGGGCCATCATGAATCCCACAATCACCATTGTCAGTACGCCGAGTGACTGTTTCAGCAGTCGAACGTCCTGTATCGCATCGGCTTCCTGGTAGTTCATTACCTGCTGGCGATGTTTGTCACTGGCGGTCAGTTTGCGGCCCCAGATCAGATAGATCGGGATCAGGGTAACCGGCAGAATAATCAACACTATCGGTGCCAGATTGTATATGAAGTCATTGAAGCTCAACCCGACGGCCGAGCCGATCATGATATTCGGTGGGTCGCCGATCAGGGTGGCGGTGCCACCGATATTGGAGGCCAGGATCTCAGCAAACAGATAGGGGTAAGCGCTGATCTTGAGTGAGTCGGTAATCAACAGGGTTACCGGGGCGATGAGTAGCACCGTCGTTACATTATCCAGCAGGGCGGAGAGCACGGCGGTCACCACCACCAGCATCACCAATATGCCCCAGGGATCGGCATTGACCTTTTTTGCCGACCAGATGGCCAGATACTGAAACACGCCGGAGTTTTTCGTGATGCCGACGATCACCATCATGCCGGTGAGCAATCCCAGGGTATTGAAATCCACCCCCTGAAAGGCAGCCTCCTGGGTCAGTACGCCCCCGAGGATCATCAGGCAGGCAGCGGTGAGGGAGATGATGGCGCGGTTCAGTCGTTCGGTGACGATCAATACATAGGTGAGCACGAAGAGTGTGCCGGCGAACCAGAGTGGGTCCAGTCCAAAAATAACATCAGCAACTTGTGGATCTGCAGAGCCATGCATCGCTATTTCCTCCCTAGGACCGAAGAATCTTATCACCTACATCGAAGTAGGAGATCATGCCAACCAGCTTGCCTGTGCCGGGCGCGAC
>JBDLIF010000218.1:0-5010 GCA_039714955.1 Pseudomonadota bacterium
AAAGCTGAACTCGCTGCTGGAACGCCTGCCGGAAGGTGTGGCGGCTCCGAGCCACTGGCTGGCGGATCAGGGCTACTCTCGCCAGCTGGTGCGCAAGTATGTGCAGGGCAACTGGCTGCAAGCGCTGGGGCGGGGTGTGTATGCGCGGCCCCAAGGCTCCGTGACCTGGGAGGGCGTGGTGCTGGGTATGCAGCGGCTGGCCAGTCTGCAGTTTCACGTCGGCGGGGTGTCGGCGCTGAATCGACAGGGCTTTGCCCATTATCTTCCGCTCGGCGGTGAAAATACGATCCATCTCTGGGGGCGCGACAAGGTGCCGGCTTGGGTACGGGCGGTCAGCTTACCGGAATCACTGCGCTTTCATACCGCCCGTTTGTTTGCGGACGATGCGGCCAGTGTTGGCATCAATGCGGTGTCCAGCAGTGTGCGCGACTGGGCATTGCAGGTTTCAGGTCCGGAACGTGCCATCCTGGAGCTGCTCAGTCTGGTCGATGCAACGGAGTCCTCGTTTACCCATGCTGCCGAGTTGTTTGCCGGGCTCACCAGTTTGCGGCCTGATGTGATCAACGCATTGCTGGGAGCCTGTGTCAGTATCAAGGTAAAACGTTTGTTCCTGTTCCTGGCAGACCGGCACGATTATCCGTGGTTCAGCAAGGTAACGTGGCGAAAGCTCGATCTTGGCAGTGGCAAACGGGCTATCACGAAAGGAGGTGTGCTGGACAAGCAATTCATGATCACTATACCGGAGAGTTTTCGTGGTCAATCGTGACAATCCGTATTTTCAGCAGGTGGCGCTGATTATCGATCTGTTGCCTCTGATCGGAGAGGAGACCTGTTTCGCCCTGAAGGGTGGCACGGCAATCAACCTGTTCGTGCGGAACTTGCCGCGTCTGTTGGTGGATATCGATTTGACCTATCTGCAGCGGGAGACGCGTAACGATGCCTTGGCCAACATCGGTGCCGCGCTTGAGCGTGTAGCAGTTCGGGTTGAAGCGACAATGCCGGGGATGGCTGTCACAAGACTGGTGGATAAGCAGGGAAATCTGCTGAAACTTCAGTTTGAACGCCAGGGTGTGCGTGTGATCGCCGAGGTCTCACCGGTATTGCGCGGTACCGTGCTGGAGCCGGTGATGATGGATGTCAGCCCGAAGGTTGAGGAGGAGCTCGCCTATACGCGGATGCGGTTGCTGGATCCGCGTGAATTATTCGCCGGGAAACTATGCGCGGCGCTGGATCGCCAGCATCCCCGCGACTTGTTCGACGTGAAGGCGTTGCTGGATGATGAGGGTATCGATGCCAGCTTGATGGATGTGTTTATGGTGTATCTGATCAGCGGGAACCGTCCGATCGCGGAAATGCTGTCGCCACACCTGGTACCGCTGGAGGATACCTATGAAAATCATTTTGCTGGCATGGCCCTGAACCCGGTTACCTTGCAGGAACTGGAAGAAACCCGCGTGACGATGCTTCGCCTGATTCTGAGCGTGATCACGATAATCGATGGTGCCATGTTCAAGTTATTTGATGGGTCTGGGTGCAGCAAAGCGATGAGTGTTCGGGACCTGCATCCCTGCCGGTAGTGTGGTGGATTGGAGTGTAAGCTCAGAAGGTAGGCAACTCGTCATCAAAGTCCTCGAACAGATCGGGTTCCGGTGGTTCGGTCGACTGATGGTAGCGGCGCAACTGGTTTCCGTACTGGTTTTCGAACGCATTGATAAGCTCGTACAGGAAGTTGAGCATTTCGCTGGCAACTTCATCAGAGAGTTCGGGTGGATCGGCGAGCATGAGTGACTGTGGATTCATTTGATTCCCCATTACATTGTTCAGGCTGTTTTTCGGGACTTGGAAGCCGGTGCACCAAAGACGTCCAGGTAAAGCTTTTCATCCAGTTGCGTAAGTTCCCGGAAAGCGGCGGAGGCAAGTAGTTCAGCGGCCATGCTGGTGAGTACGCGGTAGTTTCCAACCGCATGGTCGCAGAGGGTCTGCATCAGTTCCGGAGTCATCAGGTTGGCATTGCCGGCGGTAACCAGCAGGTGTTTCAGGCACGCCATCAATTCGTTACGATCGGCATATTCCATCGCCAGGCGACTGCGGATACGACTGCCCAGTGGCAGCAGTTCATCACGACGCAGCTTGCTGGTGAGACGGGCATCGCCGGCGAGTACCACGGTGAGCAGGGTGCGGGAGTCGAACTGCATGCTGCTGAGCAGGCGCAGTTCACTGAGCACGGCAGGCTGCATCTCCTGAGCTTCATCGATCAGCAGCACTGGTCGCAACAAGGTGCCTTCCAGATGGGTTAGCCAGCGTTCCCGCAGGGCCTTGAAGCCGCCCCAGCGATTGTGCGGTTTGAGTTCGACTCCGAACAGGTCCCCCATCTCCCGATAGAAGTCCGCCAGGTTACCACTGGGGTGGACGATGGCCCCCACGGTAATGTCCCGCAGTTGTCCCAACCGTTCAGCCAGCAGACGTAGAGCGACGCTCTTGCCGCTACCGGGATCACCGGTGATCAGGGCAAAGCCCCCTTCACGGATCAGCGCTTGCTCAATACGCCAGTAGAAGTGCTCGACCTTGGTTGTGACATGCACCGCTTCCGTGGGCAGGTCCGGGGAGAAGGGATTCCATTTGAGACCATAGAGGGCCAGTAGTTTTTTGTTCATGATTCAGGCTCCGGTGTACTTTTGGGGAGATAGGCTGGAGGGTGGCCAGTTGCAGCATAATCAGCCATGAGCTTGCGTAGCAGCGCTGGCAGTTCGCTGCCGGTCTGTGGTGGCACCGTGTGGGGCTCTTTTTTATCCGCCGGTTCCAGCACTCGGCGCTGCCCACTGGCGTTGGCTGTCTTATCCAGAGGATAGAGTGGGCAAAGTATTTGCAGTGTGTGCGGATCAATCAGATCCACCGAACGCAGATCCCAACGGGCGTAACGCACCTGGGGTTGTTCCAGGTGGCGGTAGCGGCTGGGGATCTCAAAACGTTTACCTGCCAGGCTGAGGGTGCCATCACTGCGGCGCTGGCGACGGGTAACTGTGCAACGGAAAGCCCGCCGCAGTGTGGCACTGTCTGGGCAGTCCCGTCCCACCTGAGCCGCATCGAGGTAACGCCGCAGGGGTGTCATCCCGATTTCAGCGTGTCTTGCCTGATGGTATTCTTGTTCCACCCAGACCTGCGTGATCTCGTTGAGTTGCACCAGGGTGAGATCGGCCATCCCTTCCAGCATTGCCATCAGACGACCTTCCAGGGTGGCCCAGAAAACCTCTTGTTTTGCATTTTGATAGGGGCTATAGGGCAGCGTGGTCTCGTGCAGTATGCTCAAGTCGTGTAAGCCAGAACGGAACTCCTCAGCCTGCATGGCCGCACCATTGTCGGTCATCAGGGCTCTGGGTAGCGCACGCTTCTGCAGTGCCTGCGAAAGGCCATGCACCAGGGTCTCGGCAGTTTCATCCAGATACCACTGGAGGTGACAGACCAGCCGGGAGTGATCGTCGATGATGCCCAACAACAAAGGGGTTACCCAACGTCCTGATGATGTAAGTACCCGGCGGGAACCGTGGTGGAAATCGGCATGCCAGAGCCCATGAACATACTCGGCCTCGTAGCTGCGCACTTCCAGCATCGAAAGCCGATGCTCAGCCTGGCGGGCGCCAGGGGTCTCCCGTTTGGGGCGCCGTTTGCGGTGATAGCCCTGCGCCTTGAAGTAACGGCGCACCGTGCCATAGGAGGGCATGGGCTTTAGGACTTCATCTTCTTCGGCCTGAGCCAGCAGGTTGTCGTAGTGCAGTTGTACTGTCCAGCCAGGGTGATCCTGGTACTGCGCCTCCAGCACCTGTATCAGGATCGCAGATAGTCGGCGCGCCCGTCCAGCATCCCCGCGCCGACAGCGACGTAACGCAGCCACCGGATCTTGTGCCTGACGGGCAATGTAGAACCAACGCTCTACTGTGGCATAACTGAACCGGACATCGGTACCGTCTACCGGATGTTTCCAGCTGCACCTGGACAAACCCAGCAGCTTCTTGCGTAACGCGCCCCATTTCGGTGGTGCGGCCAATAAGGGGCCGATGATCGCAAAGCGCAGCCGCGCCCAGCGATCAGGATCTTTATCGAGACTCATTCGTTGACGCCTGATGGTCAGAAAACATGGAGTCTACGAAAGCGCCTGGGCGGCTACGATCACATCTTCTGCGGGTCGATGGCCACCCTCAAATAGCCTGACCAGGATGTGGTCGTAATCGGTATCAGCAGGCGAAGCAACTGACACAGTCGCTGACGCAGATCGCTTCCGTTCAATCGACCCAGCAGGGCGCCGGGCAACCGTTCATTCTCCACCGGTGGAATGAAGCGTCCCCGCTCCGCTTGCCAGCAACGATTGGCAGGAAAGTTCTCCCGCCACCACTTGCGCCAGCGGGAAAGGGTCTGTGGCCAGATATCGAGCTGCTCGATCAGCTGCTTTCGGCGTTTGGAGGACAAGCCGTGCTCCAGGGCGGTGATTAGAATCACGATCGTACCAAGATAGACCTTGCGACCCAGGAAACGCACTGAGGGAGGCGTCGTGCGGCGCCGACACCCCTCTGCGGCACAGCAAAAACTTAGGCGGGTCTCATAGGATTCATCGAGTAAAGTCCGGAGTCCACGAGGCTTACGCGGATAACGGGCACTGTGCAACACACCACCACAAGAACAACCACCGGCCTGAACTTCGGCAGCGATATCCTGATCGATCCGGAACAGAAACTGATAAAACCTGGAATCATTGAAAAATGCATGACACACTGGACTTGCCTCCATTTTTTCTTGGTCGAAAAACAGGAGACAGCCCCCTCGGATAACTTTCAAGTTATTTGAGGGGGTTTTTCTTTATCCATCAGATAATTTGATCAAAAACAGGGGTAAACCCATCAATTATTCTGGTCACTCTCAAACGACGATCTCTATTTCTGTTTTCCATGTTGCCCCCGAAGTTCTTATTAATTTAATTTGGAAAGCACATTAATGTTGCCTGGCTGATTATCTAAGGAG
>JBDLIF010000219.1:0-4998 GCA_039714955.1 Pseudomonadota bacterium
AAGGTGCGGCGCTCCATGAGCTTCTCGAAGCCCCGGTGCAGATAGCCCACATGGGTCTTGCAGTCGACCACCTCGTCACCGCAGAGGATCAGCTCCAGGGACATGTTGCCGGTGATGCCCGGGTGCTGGGGTCCCTGCCAGATCTTGACGTATTTGCCCGATTCCAGGTCGATGGGCGCGTTCTGTTCTTGCATGCTCTAGCGTTTCCGTGGTTCTGGACAGGTCAGTCGGTATGGATCGGATACATGATCTGTTTCATGTGCTCGCGTGGGTCCTCGGTGGTGCGCCCCTCCCGGTTGAAGAAGCGGTCCTGGCTGTAGGCCACTGTGTCGAACTCCTTGCGCATGGGCGGGATATCGTCCCAGCCCTCCAGGCAGAAGTCGGCGTCCAACCGGGGGCTGCCCGGGAAGCGGATACCGTACATCTCCCGCAGCTCCCGCTGATAGGTGGCGGCCTGGGCCCAGAGCTCGTGGATCGATTCCATCTGCGCCTGCTCCCGGTCTATATCCACATGCACGCCGATGCTGTGGTGGGTTGCATAGTTGTGCAGCATGTAGGTCAGGGTGAAGCGCCCATCCTCGATGTAGTCGATGGCCGTCAGGAAGGCCAGATGGGTGTAGTTCTGACCGTCACGCAGCTCACGGAGGAACTGCACCGCATCCTCCTTGGGGATCTTCAGCAGCAGCAGGCCGGCCTTCTGCTCCCTGACCTCGGTAATGGCGTAGTGGTCTGAAAGACTGTCGATTATGCTCTTCGGGTCGGTATTCATACTTCTGCTATCTGTCTCAGATCTATCTTTTACAGCCCTACCAGCTGTAGTCGGGCATATCCCAGTTCTTGATGATGCGTTTCTGGTTGGCCTTGTACCAGTCCAGGTTCTCGATATAGCGGTTGTGCCCATCGGCGCGGCCCTCCTTGATCTTCTTCTTCAGCTCCAGCACCCCGGCCAGCAGCACCTCGGGGCGCGGCATGCAACCGGTGATATAGAGATCCACCGGGATATAGAGATCGAACTGATTGACCGTGTTGTAGCTGTCCCAGTACATGCCGCCGTTGACCGGACAGATGCCCAGGGCGATGACGAACTTGGGCCCCTGCATCTGCTCGTAGGAGCGGATGATGCGCTTCAGGGTCTTCACCGAGGCGTAGCCGCCGATCATGAAGACCGAGGCCTGACGCGGTGTGGGACGCGGCTGAAAGCCGAAACGGTAGGCGTCGTAGCGCGCGGTCATCAGGGGATTGAGTTCTATCGCGCCGCAGCCGGTGCCGAAGGCGAGCATGTAGAGGGAGTTGGCCCGCACCCAGTTGATGAACTTCTCCACCACCTCCACCGGATAGGGCTGATAGGGCACCGGGCGGGCATCCGAGAAGAGGTCCCGCTCCTCCGCGGTGAGCCCTTCATTGGCCATCGGGCCCAGGGATTTGTCTTTGGTCATCATCAGCTAGCTCCGAAAATGTTCTTTGGATCTCTATTAGACCTTCAACCAGCCAGAAAAATCTGCACGAATGCGATCGAGGCCATGCCGATCAGTGTGGGAATCCGCAGGAAGAAACGGATCGACTGATCGACCCGGAAACGCGGGAAGGAGGCCCCCACCGCCACCGCCACCATGTAGATGGCCCAGGTCTTGATCACCACCTCGATCCAGTTTGTGGCGCCGCCGAAGAAGAGGGCCATGAAGAGGATCAGCTTGGCGCCGGCGAAGATGGCGCGGTTGGTCTGCATCAGGGCCAGATAGGCGCTGTGATACTCGGTGGGCGGACCGATGGGTATCTCGTTGGGGGCGGTGACCACATCAAAGGGGGGATAGCCGCTCATGCCCAGAAAGGCCAGCATGGCGGCGGCCACCGCCAGCGGGTTGGTGAACAGGGTCCAGTTGCTCATGCCGCCCTGCTGCGCCGCCACGATCTCGTTGATGGAGAGGGTATCGTACTGAATCACGATGGCGATGATGGCCAGGGCGAAGGGCACCTCGAAGGCCGTCATCTGCCCCAGGCCGCGGGCCACGCCGATGGCGCTGAAGGGGTGGCCGCTCTCCCCGGCCCCCAGGGCCATGCCGAGCTGGCCGAAAAAGATGAAATAGACCGCCAGCAGCAGATCGCCGGCGAAGTTGAAGTTGGCGAACATCTCGCTGCCGTAGATCACCGGCACGAAGGCCAGGGTGCCGATGCCGCCGGCGATGCGGAACACCGGCCCCAGATAGAACATCACCCCGTGGCTCACCGCGGTGCGCTTGCCCAGATTCTTGACGATATCCAGGAAGGGCTGCCAGTAGGGGATGCCGATACGCCCCTGCACCTTGGCCATGGTCCGCGCAATGACGGCGCCGAGCAGCAGCCCGTAGACCGTGACTATGCCCAGGGTGAGAAGAAAGTAACCGATTTTTACGGCCCAATATTCCATGATGCAACCTAGAAACTGCAGTTGGACAGGTTGAAGGGTGCGTCCACGGGGGTGCAGAGCAAGACGCAACGACGCGGAATAGTTATTCTATTCCAAGGAGTTGCAACGCTGCTATGCGCCGCTGTGGGCGTGCCATTCAGCCTGTAGCGTGATTCAACCGATGGGTGATTCAACAAATCGAAGCAAACTAACATGTTAACTAATCCTTTGTATCAGAATGGAGCGGTCAACTGCGGTTTCTAGGTTCACCCCATGCCTCCGACCGCGATATAGATCATCACCACATAGAAAAGCACATACAGGGCATAGGTCTGACCATTACCCGTATAGAGCACCCGCAAGGTGGAGCCGATGGTATTGCTCCACTCATAGACACCATCCCAGAAGGCGGTTGCCCTCGGCTTGATCACCGAACCGAAGGCCCGCTCATAGAAAGAGTAGAAGTTATAGGCGTAATGTGTCGTCTCTGGACTCTGAGGGCGTTCAGCGGCGAATACGATATTGAACTGCTTGACCTTCTGAATCTGCATGAAGCGGGAGAGGATCAGCAGGATCAACAGCGGCACCAGAAACACCCCGGCTACGATCTTGATGACCGTAAAGCCATCCCAATAACCCAAGCGGGTCGAGAGCATGGTGCCTTCCCACACCAAAGCCTGGGGGAAGTGACCGGCAATCGCCGTGGTGACCGGGTCGATCAGCAGCTTGGGCCAGACCGAGAAGGCCAGGATCGCCACGATCAGCAGGATCTGGGGCGCCAGCAGCAGCCAGGGCGCCTCGCGCAGATCCTTGTGCGCCATCTTGCGCTGCCCGAGAAACACGGTGTGGATCAGGCGGAACAGGTAGAGAAAGGCCACCGCGCTGGCGAAGAAGGCAAGCCCGGCCTGCCAGTACCAGCCCTTGTCGAACAGGGCGTTGAGCAGCAGCCACTTGCCGCCGAATCCGGTCAGCGGCGGCACCCCGGAGATGGCGATGATGCCGATCAGCACCGAGACGAAGGTCATGGGCATATTCTTGTCCAGCCCGCCCATCTTGTACATCAGGCGGGTGCCGGTCTGGTAGACCAGCCCGGCCACCGCCAGGAACAGCAGTCCCTTGAACAGCAGGTGATTGACCGTCAGATAGCCGGCCGCCACCCAGCCCAATTGACTGGATACCGCAATCGCGGTGACGATATAGCCCACCTGCCCCATGCTGGAGTAGGCCAGCAGGCGCTTCACATCCTCCTGGAACAGGGCCAGCAGCGCCCCCAGGAAGGCGGTGACCAGGCCCAGCCACCCCATCACGTACATCACCTTGTCAACCGCACCCGCCCCGTTGACCGCCAGGTGCAATCCGGCCAGCAGCAGACCGAAGATGGCGGCCTTGCCCACCACCGCCGAGAGCAGCGCGGAGAAGTCGTCCTCGGCTTCGCTGTAGGCGCCGGGGAGCCAGACATGCAGCCCCGCGGCGCCGGCCTTGACCAGAAAACCGAGGGTCAGCAGGGTGTAGACAAGGGTGGCCGATGTATTCACGTTACTCAGATCGGCCAGCAGGATGGAGCCGGTCTCCCCGTAGGCGAAGCCGAAACCGGCCAGGATCAGGAAGGCCGAGCCCAGGGAGAACATCAGGAAGGTCAGGATATGCTCCCGGGCGCCACGTCCCAGGGAGATCATTAAATATGAACTGAGGGTGAGGATCTCCCAGGCGAAGAAGAACTCCAGTGAAGTGGATGCCTCCAGCAGGGTGGCCAGGGAGAAGAGCAGCATACCCAGCAACGGATAGAACCCCTTGCGGGCATCAGATCGATGCAACACCGCAAAGGCGATCACACCTCCGCCCAATAGCAGGATGAGTCCGAACAGCCAGCGCAGGCCCTCCAGACCCAGGGCAACCGGATAGGCATAGGCGGCAAATGCCGCAAGCACAACGATGGCCTTCAGGCGTCCCGGCATGCCATCGAGGGCGTAGAGCAGTATGCCCATGTAGACCGGCACCAGTACGCGGGCGGCGTCCAGTCCCAGCCAATTGGCAATCAGGTGGCCAGCGGCAAGCAGCGACAGGGCAAACAGTCCGATCGGGATGAGTCTCCCAACCTTCTCCACCTGCGGTGGTCGCTCACTGTCGCGCAGGGCAAAGCCAAACCAGCGGTAGAGATAGGCGGCCTCCAGCAGCGAACCCAGCAGCACGGCGAAGACCCAGAATGGCAGGTCGCCGGCGGAGAGCTGCATGATCAGCTCCCATTTGGCCCAGAAACCCGGAAATGGTGGAAAGCCCGCCAGGGCGGCCAACAGCACGCCCAACAGGACCAGCAGCAGCGGCCTGCGCCGCAGTCCCATCCAATCCTCAGTGCCAGTGCGGTCCACGGCACCCGCCAGCCAGAAGAGGCCCGCCTTGGCCAGCAGGTGGTTGATGAATAGCCCACCCATCACCAGGATCATGTACTCGGCTTTGCCAATCATGTTGAGCGCCGCCATCGCCAAGGTCATCAGGCCCATCTGGGCCACCGAGGAGTAGCCGAGCATGCGCCGGACATTGCGCTGGCGCAGACCGATAAAGTTGGAGGCCAGGAAGGTGGCGCCACCCACGGCGGCCACCACCGGCAGAAAACTCCC
>JBDLIF010000220.1:0-4993 GCA_039714955.1 Pseudomonadota bacterium
ATGGGCGCGCGCTATGTTTCGGGCAATGCCAAGGCCCAGCCCCGTACCCCCAGTATGTTGTGCGCGGGAGGCTTCCAAACGGAAGAACGGGTCGAATACCTTCTGTAGCCTATCCTCGGGGATGCCGGGTCCCTTGTCACAAATCGATATGACAACCTCTTGTTTAGAATCTTCAACTTGTATATCAGCCCGCACAGCATAACGTACGGCGTTCTCTAGCAGATTCACGATACAGCGTTTTAGTGCCAGCGGCTTGCCACGATAGGGCTCAGAAATCTCTCCCTGGAGTTGGACATCCTTACCCGCCTCCTGCGCATCCTCCTGAATGCTTTCCAGCAGGGCCATCAGGTCCAGACGCTGGCTGAGCTCTCCTGTTTCGGTGCCCCGCATGAAGTCCAGCGTCGCGCTCACCATGGACTCCATATCGTCGAGATCTTTTTGAGTCTTGGTTCGCAGTTCCTCGTCGTCCATCAGATCGGTGCGTAGACGGAGCCGGGTCAGCGGTGTCTTAAGATCGTGTGAGACGGCCGCGAGGATACTCGCCCGGTCTTCGATATAGTTCTTCAGGCGTCTTTGCATGGTGTTGAAGGCCTTCGCCGTATCTCTGACCTCAGCAGGGCCTGTCTCCTCGAGCGGCGACTGCCGGATATCCTTGCCGAGGCCTTCGGCCGCCTGCCTCAGCTCCCGCAAGGGACGGATAATCGAACGCACGCCGATGAGCGACAGCAATATCACACTGACCAGTAAAACAGCCAGGACGATGAGTAGCCGGGCCGGCCAGTCAAAGAGTTGCTCAGATACGCCGCGCTCGAAGCGTACCCAGGAACCGTCCTGTAACTGCACCTGGACGTGAATAAACCGTGCCATGGCATGCAGTCCGTGCATATAGGCCCAGGGGCCTGACATGCGACCGCCTCCCATCATGTGCCGGCGGTGCATCGGCGGCATCTGCGGCTCCATGACCGAGCCTTCCAGGGAGACCCGGACCTCGGTGTTTTGCGGCAGCCGTTTTAGCAGCTGGTCCCGAACCATCTCCGAAGCGGGGCCGGACTCCGGATCCGCTTGCGGCATCGAAATGGGTTGTTCCGACAGCGTGATGCGCAGCTCAGGGCTGGCCAAAAGCGGTACCAGCGGTTGGCGCCCCGGGGACGGAAGGGAGTCCAAAAGACGCACAATGCCCGTTGTGCGGACGATCAGGTTCTCTCTGATGGACTGGTACAGGACCTGTCCCCGGTCGCGCAGCAGGATGAAGGCCGATAGCAATTGAGCCAGCACCAGGCCCGTCAGCAACAGCAGTACCAATCTTCCAAATAGCGATCCTGGCAATAGGCGCACGCGCATATCCTCTTCAGATGGTTGACGAGACCTTGCTCGCGAGCAGGTAGCCGCGGCCACGCACGGTCTTGATCAGTTCCGGCTGCTTGGCATCGTCCCCGAGGCGTTTGCGCAGCCGGCCGATCAGGACATCGATACTGCGGTCGAAAGGGCCGCCGTCCCGTCCCTGAGTCAAGTCAAGCAATTGGTCGCGGGTCAGTGCCCGGTTGGGGTGGGTCAGCAGCATGTGCAACAGTCGGTACTCGGCGTTGCTCAGGGGGACCACCACACCGTCTGGTGAGGTGAGGTGTTGGTTTCGGGTATCCAATATCCAGTCAGAGAAGGTGAGCTTCTCCGGGGCATCCGCGAGCGGATCGATGGGCAGGTCCCGTACCCGGCGCAGCACCACCTTGATCCGGGCCAGCAGTTCCCTGGCGCTGAATGGCTTGGCCAGATAGTCGTCCGCCCCCATCTCCAGGCCCAGGATGCGGTCCATCTCGTCACCCCGTGCCGTCAGCATGATGAGCGGAATTTTGGAACCTGCGCGCAGGGTCCGGCACAGTTCCATCCCATCGGTTCCTGGTAGCATCAGGTCGAGCACGATGAGATCGATGTGAGCCTGGTCCAGCGCCATCCACATCCCACTTCCCTCTGCCACCGTGGTGACCTGGTAGCCGTTCTTCTCCAGATAGGTCTTGAGTAAGAGGCGGATCTCGGGATCGTCATCGACGACCAATAGGTGATCTTGAGAGGTGTTCATGGCTCCAAATCTAAAGTGTTTTTCAGCTTGTGTGGGGGCGAATTGTAACCCCAGTTAATTCTCAAGGCCTTTGTTACATAAGATTACAAAAAGCCTCTTTTTCGACACAGTTGGCTTACACAAGTGCAGTTTAATAATAATCAAGCCAAGTGGCTGAACAACTTTCGATTCACTGTAACGTAAAAAGGAGAGAGTCATGAAACAGACAACCAAACAATTTCTAGCTATCGCCGCCGCTTCAGCACTCGTCATCGGTGTGGCCACAGGTGTATTTGGCCGCGCTGGATTCGGTCCCGGCTGGGGTGGCCACCATGGGATGATGGGCGGCCCTGGTGGGATGCACGGCCAAGGCGGCGGTGCGGGATGGATGATGAGTGGTGATCCGATCGCCTATGCGGATCAGCAGCTCACAGGGCTGAAGAGCACACTGGGTATTACAACCGACCAGGAGACTGTCTGGAATGCCTATGAAGAAGCGGTAAAAGGCAAGGCCGGACTGATGTTTGCTCATCGGCAGACCATGATGGGATCCGGCAGCATAGCACCTGAACAGCGTTTAACCTTCCATCAGCAGGGGCTGGAACAGATGCAAAAGGTCACTACCGCCAGTCGTGACCTGTACAATGTACTGACGCCCGAACAACAGGCCAAAGCCGGCAACTTGATGGGTTGGCGCCACACTCTTCGGTAAGGCATGCAACCGCGATTTAGCGTAAGCGGCCGGCCAGGGAGGGCCGGTGGTGAAGACAGAATTCTTCAAGAGCGCTTCGCGCGTGACGAGATGAGTCGCGAAGAGTACGAAGAGAAGAAGAAGGTACTCAGCTGAGTGGAAGTTCATTGGGCTAATGAGATGTTTATCTAAATAGTGCACGTTCAGAAACTCCCCCTCCCACCGAGGGGGCTTGGGGGAGGGGACGTAAAGGCATGAAATCCAGCGCCAAATGATTGCCCCCACCTGCCGTCCAGGGATGGACAAATGTCACGAAAGGCAGGATGCCGATAGTGACCTAGCCCTCGGCTTTGGCTTCCTGCGTCGCTCTCGACTGCTTGCTCCAGGCGCAGTTCTACCACCTATATCCATATAGGCGTACCACCTCCATCCCTGGAGGCGTCCACCGCAGGGGGAGGGAATGACCTTGTTTCCGGACGGTCGCTAAATAGGACCTTGACCTGTGTGTAACGCATAGGTTGTACACTCAATATAGAACGGTTGATTAGGAGGATTGGAGCGATGCTGACAGTTAATGAACTTGCGACAAAGGGTGATGCACCGGCCCATGTGGTGCGTTACTACGTGCGTATCGGTCTGATCCAGCCTGCCGGCCAGCAGGAGAACGGTTACCGCCTCTTCACCCCACAGGATGCGACTCGGCTGCGTTTTATCCGCATGGCTAAGTACCTTGGCTTCACTTTGAACGAGATCAAACAGATCACACGTCATGCGGATGTGGGTGAGTCACCCTGCGAGGATGTGCGAAAGATCATCGAGCATCGTATTGACGAGAACCGGGCCAAGATTGAGGAGATGATGAAACTGCAGACCCGCATGGAACAGGCATTGGAGCAGTGGAAACTGATGCCAAACGGGATTCCCGATGGCAACAGTGTCTGCCATCTCATCGAGTCGATCGAAGGCAGTGAAGATGGAGGGCCCTGTCATGCAGAGTAATTACCACAGCTGTCAGCATGATCATACGACGAAGGATGTTACCCATCAGCCTGTGACCGGCGCCGTCTACACCTGTCCCATGCACCCGGAGATCCGGCAAAATCAACCAGGTGCATGCCCCAAGTGCGGCATGGCCCTGGAGTCTGTGGGTGAGCCCGTTGCACCGACCCGCACCGAATATACCTGCCCGATGCACCCCGAGATCCTGCAGGACCATCCCGGTAGTTGTCCCAAGTGCGGGATGGCCCTGGAGCCCCGCACGGTCGATGTGGAGGAGAAGAACGAAGAACTGATTGACATGAGCCGGCGCTTCCGGGTGAGCGCGGTGCTGGCCCTGCCGGTCTTCCTGCTGGCGATGGTGGCGGATCTGGCGCCTGGCTGGCTACCGGAGGCTTTATCCATGAAGACGGTGCAATGGATCGAGTTCACCCTGGCCACGCCGGTGGTCCTGTGGGGAGGCTGGCCCTTCTTCGTACGCGGCTGGCAGTCGGTGGTGAGCTGGAATCTCAACATGTTCACCCTCATTGGACTCGGTGTGGCGGTGGCCTGGAGCTACAGCGTTGTCGCCCTGCTGTTTCCGGCCATCTTTCCGCCCAACATGCTGCACGAAGGAGGGACGGTCCCCGTCTACTTCGAGGCGGCAGCCGTCATCACGGCCCTGGTGCTGCTGGGTCAGGTGCTGGAGCTGCGTGCCCGCAGCCGCACCCATGCGGCGATCAAGCTGCTGTTGGGGCTGGCCCCCAACAGCGCACGCATTGTGCGCGTAGACGGGACCGAGGAAGACATTCCGCTAGAGCAGGTGATGCCCGGTGACATCCTGCGCATACGGCCGGGTGAGAAGGTGCCCGTGGATGGTGTGGTGACGGACGGCGGCAGCACGGTGGATGAGTCGATGGTCACCGGGGAATCGATCCCCGTCGAAAAGACCGCGGACGAACCCCTGATTGGCGCGACGGTGAATGGCACCGGCAGTCTGTTGATGCGGGCCGAGAAGGTAGGGAGCGATACGCTGTTGGCCCAGATCGTACACATGGTCAGTGAGGCCCAGCGCTCGCGCGCGCCCATCCAGAAGCTGGCGGATAGGGTCGCCAGCTACTTTGTGCCAGCGGTTGTAGTCATCGCCATCACTACCTTCATTGTCTGGAGTATCTGGGGACCGGAGCCGGCACTGGCCTTCGCCATCATCAATGCGGTGGCGGTGCTCATCATCGCCTGCCCCTGCGCGCTGGGCCTGGCGACACCGATGTCGA
>JBDLIF010000221.1:0-4985 GCA_039714955.1 Pseudomonadota bacterium
GGGGTAGCGGGACTCGTTGATGGCGATCTTACGGTTGGCTGCATCGATCAGGTCTATATCCAGCCGCTCGGCACAGCGGATCAGGTAGATCAGGATATCCGCCATCTCCAGCGAGACCTCCTCCAGCTTGTCCGTCGGCAGGCTCATGCTCTGCTCCGGGGTCAACCACTGAAAGTGCTCCACCAGCTCCGCGCATTCGGCGATCATCGCCATGGAGAGGTTTTTCGGGTTATGGAACTGCTCCCAATTCCGGCTCTGGGCAAAGGCCTTGAGGCGGCTGTTGAGCACATCGAGTGAGTCTCTGGGTGAGGAGGGTTTTGACTGGTCGTTCATAACGGGCTGCTCATATATAGGATGGCGAATTCGTGGAGGTAGGGCGCTATGTTATCTGTTCGTCTGCTAGTAAATATTGACCTTCCCGTAAGTAATCGCATACGAGTGATCGCAACACGCTGTGAATACGTCCCTGTACGCTCGGCGGCGGGCTCTGCCGTACAGGGAAGTACAAATGCCGTGATTGCAGGATGCAAGGGAACGGCCCTCCCGCCGACGGTCGCGATCACTCGTATGCGATTACCTCTGCAGCTATTAATACCACATCCCATTGCGATGCCAGCGGGCTCGAAATGGCTGTTGCGCGATCAGATGGCGCAGATCCTCCTGGGAGATAACCATGGGGCGTCGCTCAGGTCGCCTCTCCGCCAGTTCCACGAGCCGCCGCACCCGCTCCTCTGTGGGTGGATGGGTGCGCAGCAGCGAGGGATCTGGAATGCGTGGCCCAGGTAGCAGGATCTGCTCCAGCAGTCGGTGGCGGGGTGGTTCCATCTTGCTCAGGGCCGAGGCGAGGGCGAGGGGGTCACCGGTGAGTTCGGCGGAACCCAGGTCGGCGTCATACTCCCGATTGCGGGAGAAGGCGAGCTGCACCAATGCACTGATGGAGGGGGCGGCCAGTAGCAGAATGATCGGCCCCCAGGGCAGGGATGCATCGCTGAACAGGTAGAGCGGCAAGTTGATCAGCAGCAGGATCTGCCCGGTCAGGGAGAAAAAGCCGGTGATCCGGCTGGTCAGATCGGCAAAGGCCATCATGCGGGTATCCTGATTGACGATATGCATCAGCTCATGTCCCAAGATAGCCGCCAGCTCGCGCAGCTCCATGCGGCGCAACAACCCATCCGAAAGGCCGATGGCCGCGTCTTTCGTTGACCCGGTGGTAAAGGCATTCATCACATTGGAGGGGAGATAGTAGAGCAGAGGCAGTTTCGACAAGCCCGCGCGCCGGGCCAGCTCCTGCAGGAGCTGGTAAAGCTCGGGCGCCTGCTCTGGCATCAGTAGCTGGCCGCGAAACAGCCGCATGGCCAATCGGGGTGAGGCGACCGGATTCAGCTGGTAGGTAAACAGGATGAATGCAGCGGTGAACAGGGCCAGGGGCATACCGCCGATATACCAGGCCAGCCAGGCGCAAAGCCCGCCCAAGGCAAGCACCAGCAACAGAGACTGGATCGCATTGCGTAGCTGGTGACGACGTATCTGGGTCCTATTCATGAGCAGGTTCTTGGCGGAAAACTAGACGTGTGGATCGGTTCGTAACACTTCGATTGGAATGGTTGCCGGTGAAAAATCCCACAGCCAGGGCAGTATCAGGCCAACAAAGATCAGGATCAGCAGTATCCCGGATAGATTGAGCCAGAATCCCGTTCGGGCCATCTGAGGTATGCTGACCCACCCGCTGGCGTAGACGATGGCGTTGGGTGGTGTGGCCACCGGCAGCATGAAGGCAAAGGAGGCCGCCAGCGCCGCGCCGACCATCGGTCCGAAAGGATGTACCCCGGCCCCGATCGAGAGGCTGGCAATGATTGGCAGCAGCATGCTCGCGGAGGCGGTATTGGAGGTCACCTCGGTCAGGAAGATGGTCAAGGTCGCAACGGTCAGCAGGATCAGGAGCCAATGAGCACCACTGAGAATCGCCAGACGGTTGCCGATCCAGGCGGTCAGTCCGCTCTGTTCGAAGCCATGGGCCAGGGCGAAACCCCCGCCGAACAGGAGGATCACCTCCCAGGGGACTCGCACGGCGCTCTGCCAGTCGAGCAGAAACAGACCCTGCTTGAGGTCCACTGGAATCATGAACAGCAGCAGGGCGCCGCTGATGGCGATGGTGGAATCCTGCAGGGACTGGATAGCGGGAAAGGGGATCAAACCCTTGAAGAGCCAGAGCAGGGCAACCGTGCTGAATACAGCCAATACCCAGCGCTCTTCCCTTGAGGTCACTCCCAGCGCCTGCAGTTCCGTCCGAATGATCGATTCACCGGCCTCGATCTCCTTGAATTCACTGGGCAGGGCGATGCGGGTGAGATAGATCCAGCACCAGAGGAACATGGTCGCGGCCAGTGGCAGACCGAACAGGAACCATTTGCCGAAGGTGATCCTCTCTCCGAACAGGGTTTCCACCACCCCCGCCAGGATCGCATTGGGCGGGGTGCCGATCAGGGTGGCCACACCACCGATCGAGGCCGCATAGGCGATGCCGAGCATCAGGGAGCTGGCGAAGCGGGAGTGTTTTTCCACCTTGGCCTTGGTGATCACCGCCATGGCGATGGGCAGCATCAGCATGGCGGTGGCGGTATTGCTGATCCACATGGAGAGCAAGGCCGTGGCCAGCATGAAACCCAGCACGATCCGGTCGGCGCGGGTGCCTACCAGACGCAGGATAACCAATGCGATGCGCCGGTGCAGGTTCCACCGCTCCATGGCGATGGCAATCCAGAAGCCACCGAGGAACAGAAAGATCAGATGGTGGGCATAGTTCCGGGTAACCGCCGAGACCTCGGCCACGCCCAGGATCGGAAAACAGACGATCGGCAGCAAGGCGGTGGCGGGGATGGGAATCGCCTCGCTGATCCACCAGATGGCCATCCACAGGGTGACGGCGGTAACCCCCCAGGCCGTGGCGGGCATGGCCTCAGGTGGTGATTGCAACAACAGCAGGAGAAAAACGCTGGGGCCGACGAACAGCCCGATGAGCTTGCGCCAGTGGGTTGCGGAGCTCGGTGTATCCGTTTCCTGCATTGGCCGGCAACTCAGCTGATGCCCTGGAGGCGGTACCAGCGGGCGATCTTGCCCACCGCAATCACGTAGGCGGCGGTACGCATGTCGTCGATCTCATCACTCTCCGCCATCACCTCGCGGATCTGTCGGTAGGCCTCCCGCATGGTGTCGTCCAGACCGGAGCGCACCAGATCGAGTTCACTGGCCCCCTGCACGATCTCCTTGCGCATCCAGTCCGGCACCTGTTGTCCGGTGAGCGACTCCAGGGCGGTCAGCTGATGCATCGCGCGGGTCTCCACATAGCGCCTTTGCAGTCGGCCGAAGCGCATATGGGAGATGTTCTTGGTCCATTCGAAATAGGAGACGACCACGCCGCCGGAATTGACATAGATGTCCGGCAGAATCTGGATGCCCCGGCTGGCGAGAATCCGCTCTCCCACACAGGTGACCGGGCCGTTGGCACCCTCCACGATCAGTTTGGCGCGAATACGCTCCGCATTGCCGCCATGCACCTGTGCCTCCAGCGCGGCAAGAATCAGGATATCGCACTCCATCTCCAGCACCTGGCTACCATGCTCAATAAAGGTACCCCCGGGGAAGCCCTGCAGGGTCCGATATTCGAGGTGATATTGATGCAGTGCCTCGATGTCGAGCCCATCCAGGTTGATGATGGCCCCGTTGGAGACGATGACACCGGTTACCATCACCTTGTCCTTCTCAACCAGGAACTTTGCGACATGGTAGCCCACGTTGCCGAATCCCTGAATGACAATACGCTGGTTGCAGAGCCCGTCCTGACAGCCGGATTCCTTGAGATCATCCGGGTGGCGGAAAAACTCCTGAATCGCGTACTGAATACCTCTGCCCGTGGCCTCGGTGCGTCCGGCGATGCCGCCATGATCGATCGGCTTGCCGGTCACACAGGCATTGCTGTTGATGTCCTCGGGATACAACTGCCGGTAGGTCTCCGCCATCCAGGCCATCTCGCGCTCACCGGTGCCCATGTCGGGGGCCGGTACGCTGGTGGCCGGGGCGAGAAACCCCTTCGCCGCCAGGTTGATGGTGAAGCGGCTGACGATCTTGCGCAGATCCTCCTCAGCGTACTCCCGGGGATCGATCAACAGACCACCCTTGGAGCCGCCGAAGGGGACATCCGCCAGGGCGCATTTATAGGTCATCAGGGCAGCCAGTGCCTCGACCTCGTCCTGGGAGACGATGGGGGCAAAACGAATGCCACCCTTGGTGGGCAGCAGGTGCTCGCTGTGGATCGCCCGCCAACCGGTGAAGACCTTCACCTCACCGTTGATCTTGACTGGAAATTTGACCTGTAACACGGAACGGCAGGATCTGATGGCCTCTCCCAGGGTTTTGGATATACCGAGAATATCCATGGCCTTCTCGACCATCTGGTCGACGTTCTCCCGGAAGGTGATACCGTTTTTTGGGAAGGTATTCATGTCACACTTGCCGTTGTCTCATCATTGGGCATGGTGCCGGAGCGGTCCGGTCATTTTCACCAGCATAGCTTGTTTTGTCGATAGGATGACTTTAACTCATCGGCGAGCCAGCAGGAATGGCGCAACCTCTCCAGTTGCAGGTTTGCCACCATCATCCTAGAACCCTCAGCCCGACATTCTGCGGCTCCGGTATCCTGAAATGTTCGGATTCCATGATCGTTTAGCGGAACTGGACGTCCTAAAAACACCGGGCAACATGGCGCTTTTACCCGACCTACCCGATTGCTCCAGGGCTAGCCCTTGACTCTCGAAGATTTGCCCCTATTATTAGCACTCAGTTTGGGCGAGTGCTAATAATTTGCCCGAAGGACATTTTGCAATCCCATTAATAATCAAATCAGGAGAAATCAGTAGATGAATATTCGTCCGCTGCACGATCGTGTGATTGTTCGTCGTATGGAAGAAGAGCGCACCAGCCCCGGTGGC
>JBDLIF010000222.1:0-4974 GCA_039714955.1 Pseudomonadota bacterium
GATACCAAGCTCGTTGAGCGCATCCAGGTCCTGGGGGCTCACGAGCTCTTCGTTGATGTTGTAATCGATAATGGAAAAGCCGCGATCCAGGTCGCTGTTGAAAAAGGTGGGAAGGATGTAGAACAGCGAAAAGGCATCCTTGAGCTCGGGCCTTTTGAGTAATTCAACCGTGTCCGACAGACTTTTACCCATGCTGTCAGGGTAGGCGTTCAGCATGACCCCTCTGGGCAGGGTTTGTGCTTTGGAATCTGGATGGTTATTCATGATGTATCCTGCTTATTATTAGTATTCTAAACACATCCGACAGCCTAGTGTGTGGAGATTCGCCATATAGTTGAGCATGGAAGGTAAGTACTCCAGGCTGAGATCGTTGTCAAGCGGAACGAGCTTTGCAGCGGCAGAGCCCGCCATCACTGGCGAAGATTCCGCTTTTACTGAAAAAAGGCCGCTTTCGTCTGCTATCGAAGTCGAAACCTTTGCGGGAAAAGTCCACTTCCCGTCAGGTAAAGAATTCCTACACATCCTCATTTAAACAAATGAGTTGCTCGTTTCCCGACTGTTTTTCGTACCCTGTGATGCTGAGCGTTCAGGAAGACCTACACGCCCCGTTTCGCGATGAAGCAGAAAGCCCCCTTTAGATCCCGGTGGGTTTGCCATCCAGACTGACGTTGTTGCGCTCTTTCCAATAGGCCTTGATGCCCTCCTCGCCTTTCTTGTTCGCCCACTCCTTGAGCATCCCCCGGTCCTCTTGATAGGCGAAGAGCGGTACCCCAAAACCACAGGAGGTCTGTGCCAGATCCACCTCCATGACGATGATCTGTCTGGCGCCGGGCAGACTGGGAAAGCGTCCGATGTGGGCCTCCCATTCCGGGCTGTCGGGATGATGGATCTTGGCGTGACCATACAGCCTGAGGATTTTCGGCTCACCCTCAAAGGCGCAGAACATCAGGGTCATCCGATCATTTTCCCGCAGGTGGGCAGCGGTCTCATTGCCACTGCCGGTGAGATTGAGCCAGACAATCCGGTTCGGGCTGGTGATGCGCAGACTGTCCATGCCTTTCGGCGAGAGATTGATACGGCCATCCGCGGCGGCCGTGGCCACGAAGAAGATCTGCTGTCGGATAATGAAGTCGGTCAGTTTTTCATTGATGGAATCGTATTTCTTTCCCATGAGGGCGCCCCCGTACAAGAAATTAGGAGAGTAGCTATTTGTTGAATCTTATTTTACCGCCAAACAGGCGGCCAGAGAGACTGTTTTTGTTTGTCTGCAGCCACTGCTCTCTTTCCATCAACAGTTCCCTGGCCAGGGTGACCAGGGAACGCAACGTACGGGTGGAGACTATATCCATGCGCAGTTCATGCTGCAGGGTGGCCGTGTCCCAGGGACCTCCTGCATTTTTCCGGATAAATTTCCGCACTTGCCCATGCAGGATATTGCGCAGTTCCGCCACCAGTTCCTGTTCCGCCTTCTCCGGTTCCTGCCCCAGCAAGCGGCGTTTGAAGAGTTTGGCCTGACCGGGGGTAATCAGTTTCAGGGTCACGCAATCCTTTTCCAACAGATGTTCCATCCCGGAGCGTTGATCCGCCAATCGCTCTGGCATCGACTTGGCCTGAGGGATATAGCCAGAGGGCCTTTTCCGTGGCGCACTCCCTTCGCTCTCCTCAGGTTGCGGAGCAGCTTCCAAGGGTGATTCCTCTAAGGTTGGTGCGGAACGCGTTTCAGGACCTGGTGGCGCCATCTGATCGATCTCCGATTCCAGCCAGACCGCTTGCTCAGCGAGTATGCGGTTGAAATCGGTGGGACTGCACTCTTCATTCAGATGGGCCTGTACCGCCTTGCGCAGGATGTCAGTGTAGTAACCGATAATCGTCGGATCCACGACCCGTCTGGACTGGCAGATCGCAAACACACGGCCACTGATATTGATCTCGATTAACTTTTCGAACTGATTGTCCATCGGGATTGATCCGACACATGGAATGAAACCCTGTTGTCTCCACAGGGCACAACCAAGCTATCGGTTAAATCCGGAATTACTTTAGTTCGCAGTAAGTTATGGCTTAACTCACATTTCTCACCAGTTCCAAGACAGCATCCATCTCCACCCCCGCATCCTTCGGTAGAGCCGCCACACCGATGGCCGCCCGCGCCGGGTAGGGTTCGGTAAAATATTCCGCCATCACCTGATTGACGATCGGGAAATTCGTCAGATCGGTAAGAAAGACATTCAACTTGGCCACATCCGCCAGGCTGCCGCCGGCGGCCCTGGCCACGGCCTGGAGATTGTTGAACACCCGGTGGATCTGCGCCTCAATATCACCCTCCACCATCTCCATGGTCTCAGGCACCAGGGGAATCTGGCCCGAAAGATAGACCGTATTGCCGCATTTGACCGCCTGGGAATAGGTGCCGATCGCCTGCGGGGCCTGATCGGTGCTGATAATCTCACGACTCATTCTGTAGCTCCTGAACTATTTATGTTTCGATGTCCTGAATTGCTGGCGGGAGATCTTCATCACGGAGGGCACGCGGCGCACATGCCGCAAGATCCGGGCGAGATGCTGGCGGCCTTTGACGGTTATCACAAAAACCAGTGTCGTCGAAATACCATCCCGCTCTTCTGAACCAACCTGTTCAATGTTGGAGCCAAGCTCGGAGATGGTCGAGGCCACTGTCGCCAGCAAGCCTCTGCGGTTGCCCGCCTCGACCCTGATCTCGGTGGCAAATTCCGCCTGCACCTCATTTTCCCACTCGGCTTCGATCCATTTATGACCATGTTTGGCATAGTCCCCCAGATTGCTGCAGCCCTGGCGATGAATCACTATGCCCTTGCCTGGGTTGAAGACGCCGACAATCGCATCCCCGGGGATCGGTCGGCAACATCTGGCATAATTCACCACCATCCCTTCAGTGCCCTTGATAAAGAGCACACCGGAAGGCTCATCCTGCGGTGGCGGCATCTCTTCAGCCGTTGTCACCTCCTCTCCCACCAGGCGCCTGGCGATCAACAGCGGCATCCTGTTGCCCAGGGAGATCTCGGCCAACAGATCATCCAGGCTGGCAAGCCGGTACTCCCGCAGCAGCGCCTCGGTACGCGCCTGGCCGACCTTCCCGAGATTTTGCGAGAGCAGGGTCAGCTCACGCTCCAGTAGACGCCGCCCCAGGCCTACCGCCTCCTGTCTCTGCAGGTTCTTCAAAAAGGCCCGGATGTTGGCCCGCGCCTTGCCTGTAACGACAAAATTCAACCAGGCCGGACTGGGATTGGCCGTTTCCGAATTGATGATCTCCACGGTCTGGCCATTGAACAGCCTGCTGCGCAGGGGTACCAACCGCCGATCGACCCGGGCCGCGACACAGGTATTGCCCACATCGGTATGTACCGCATAGGCAAAATCCACCACGGTCGCCCCCTTCGGCAACACCATGATGCGCCCACGGGGGGTAAACACATAGACCTCGTCAGGAAACAGATCCACCTTGACGTGTTCGAGGAACTCCACCGAGTCACCCACGCCCTGTTGCATCTCCAGCAGGTTGTGCAGCCAGTCGGAGGCTTGGGACTTCACCCACTGACCACGGGTATCGCCGCTCTTGTACATCCAGTGCGCGGCGATGCCAGACTCCGCCAGTTTATCCATCTCCTCGGTACGGATCTGGATCTCGATGGGTATTCCCTGGGGACCAAACAGCAGTGTATGCAGGGACTGATAACCGTTTGCCTTGGGAATGGCGATATAGTCCTTGAAGCGACCAGGCATAGGTTTGTAGAGATTGTGCACCGCGCCCAGCACCCGATAGCAGGTATCCACCCGGTCCACCACGATGCGGAAGGCGAATACATCCACCACCTCGGTAAAGGAGAGTTTCTTCTGCACCATCTTGCGGTAGATGCTCAAGAGATGCTTTTCCCGACCGAAGACCTGGCCAACCAGCCCTTCCTGTTCCAGCCTCCCACGGATCGAAGTCTCGACGTTATCCACCAACTCCCGGTGGTGCCCACGGGTGTCCGCCACCGCATTTTTGAGCACCCGATAGCGCACCGGCCAGTGGGCGGCAAAACCCAGTTCCTCAAGTTCCAGACGCATGCTGTTGATACCCAGCCGGTTGGCGATGGGGGCATAGATATCGAGGGTCTCCCGGGCGATGCGGCGGGCCTTCTTTGGCTTCATCACCCCCAGGGTACGCATATTGTGCAGCCGATCCGCCAGCTTGATGAGGATAACCCGGATATCCTTGGTCATGGCCAGCAGCATCTTGCGCAGGCTTGCCGCCTGGGCCTCCGCCTGGGAGTTGAAATCGATCTTGGAGAGTTTGCTGACCCCGTCCACCAGTTCGGCGATCTCACTGTCGAAGATCTCCGCCAGCTGTTCCTTGGCGGTGGGGGTATCCTCGATGACGTCATGCAGGATGGCCGCCATCAGACATTTATAGTCCATGCGCATGCCTGCCAGGATCCGCGCCACCGCCACCGGATGGTAGATGTAGGGCTCGCCGGTCTTGCGGTGCTGGCCAGAATGGGCCTCGGCCCCGAACAGATAGGCCCGGTAGACCTCGCGGATCTGCTCCTGCCTCAGATAGCTTTCAAGCGAGACGCACAGGTCACTGATCAGGAAGCGCGGCACATCCTGATTCTGTTCAGATAGATTGACTGGCGCACTCAGGGGGTTGCTCATTCAGCACTCCGTCACAGGCATATGTCGGATTCTGTGCTGATTTCCCCCCAGGATGCAAGATCAATTGCGGGATAAGATCTAGCGGCAGCCGCTTACTGGCGGCGCATGGGAGTTGTCACTCGCCGCCGAGGCTCATGGGAGAGGTGTCCATGGCGGTGAACTCATCGTCGATCACAATCTCTTCTTCGGTCTTTTCCCCAATATCCTGATGGGTAATCAGGCCGTCGGCAATCTCCCGCAGTGCCATCACCGTGGGTTTGTCGTTCTCCCAGGGCAGCAGGGGCTCAACCCCGTTCACCA
>JBDLIF010000223.1:0-4952 GCA_039714955.1 Pseudomonadota bacterium
TTTTCTACCCTTTGCCCTAATCTTGGCAAACCTACGCAAAAATCATTTATCGGCGCTTTGTTACGCATGGTGGCATAGGGAAAACGGGAAACTTCAGATAACTTTACTCTGACCCGAGAAACAGACCCCAGAAACAACAGCCTGATTGCCGAGTATCTCGATCACTATGCTGAAGCCTGGCCGGGGCTGCTGCGCCGGGTGCACGACAGCAAGTATGGTGCGCAACCCCCCACCGATCGCAAGGAGATGGCCCGGCGAGCAAGGTTTCTCGAATACCGGGGTTTTCCCGGCGATCTGATGGCTGAGTTTCTGTTTCGGCACGGCTGACGGAACCCATGGCCCATTTTAGGGGCTTTCCTCAAGCCTCCCGCTATGCAGCTGGTTGGTGACTGGAAAAACTGACCCCGGCGACCTGCGGATTAGGCTGGCGTTACGCGCTTCAGTAAGTGCATTGGTAGCGGAGTTGGGCAATGAACAGGTGGTCGTCAGTTACCTTATATACGAGCCTGTGTTCGTTGTTGATTCGACGAGACCAGTAGCCGGAAGAGACTCAGAAGGTGCCGATGCGCAACAGCACCAGTGTACAGGCCTCGAGCCAGTATATGCCCACCTGATCGAGCCTTTGCATCAGATCCCTGGATTCCGTGCCCGGATTGAAGATCACCCGCTCCGGTCTGAGGGCGATCACCTGGTCAATCAGCGGCTCCAGTCTCCGGGGCCCAACATAGAGCGTCAGGGTGTCGACAGGTTGCCGTACCTCATGCAGACTGGCGGCCACGGGTATGCCCTCGATGATCTTCAGTCTGGGATGAACCGGTGTTATCCGGTAGCCCTTTTCCTGCAGCAGTCGTATCGCCTGGTTGGAGTAACGCAGGGGCTTGGCGCTGGCGCCGAGGACAACCACATGGCGTTCGGCAGGGTTTGTCGGTTTCATCACGGTGAGCGTCGTGGAAGGATTCTTGCGACCGAAACATCTCGCAGCAGCTGCATGGGTCCGAGATGGCGCAGGGTTTCTAGCCCTTGCTCATCCTTCACGAACAGCGAACCTACATAGCCAAGGGCATTGACCGAGATGCCATGGCTGAATTCCCGGCTACGCGGGACCAGCAACATCCACTCTTGGGTCATCAGCAGATTGTACGGGGCCGCCTGGCGTTCCCCGTCAGTGCCTGTCAGCATCCGTATGCCTGTTTCATTCAGCATCCGCCGGTAGAGCGCCAAGCTGTGCGCGGCGGCCTCGGTTGGATCCTGGTCCAGCCCGACGGGCAGTCGGCTCCAGGCATGCGGAAAGGGGAGTGGCTTTAGTCGCTGAATGCCCTCCCACGGCGGTGTAGAGGTGTACAGATCCTCCAATGGAAAGCCGCCCTGTCCCGGGTAGAGCGGCAGCGGTACCAGTTGCAGGTGCTTGTGTTTCTGACTGGCCCCCGCAGCTGCGCCTCCGTTGTAAAAGCCCAGAGAGGGGTATTCCCGCAGACACAGCCACAAGGCTTCGAAATCCGCCTGGGTGAGCAGCCGCTCCTGATGTTCGAAGGCGCGGGTGACGATCAACAGATGGCGTTCCACCACGTTGAACTTGTTGAGCAGCGCCAAATGGCTATCGCTGATCTCCGCCACCGTCAGTTCCGCCTCCGGTGGCAGAAAGGGATTGAACTCCCTGCCGCCTGTGGGATCTGTCTGCGCCCGTTCGCGCCGCTCCTCTGCCTTGCGTTTCAGGTTAGTCGCGACGCGTACGACAAAGGGCAGGCCACCCTGCCGCAGTGTTTCATGCTCGGTTTCGATGCGTTGCAGGGCACCGCAGGCAATGGCCGATTCGGTCCGATCGACGAGTTTCCGCCACAGGGTGCCTGCTTCGAGTTGAGTGCTCATGCTAGGAATATGCTCACCAACGGTTTATCCCTACAGGTGTAACCTGACCAACTCCATGTCGGGTTCACCCCTTTCCCAGGCGTCGCTGAAGATTTCCTCCAGTTGCGACACCTGGAGCCGGTCATTGAAGCAGGCAGTGGCTCGGTAACGATCAGCCAGTTTGCGATGCAGGTAACCGCAGTCGTCCACCAGCAGGAAGCTTTCCGCAAAATCGCGGTACTCTCGGTCAGGTTTACGGATCTCGATGGTCGAGGAGAGGCGTTGGGCCAGCTCGATCAGCCTGTGCCCCTGTTTGCGCACCAGGCTGCTGTCCTGTACAAGAATGCGTATCCGGGCTATCCGGCTCTTCAGGGCGAGTTGTTTCAATGCGCTGATGAAGGGAGGTCGATCATAGATGGAGGGTTCCAGGTCCGGGCTGATCAGACTCAGGGTTCGGCTCGCTTGCGCGACCATCCGGATGGCCAGCTCCCGGTACTCGGCAGCAGAGTGCGGATCATAGGTGTTTGGCGTAACCCCAAGCTTCGCCTCCAGATGGCTTGGCGCCGACTCATCCATTCCAAGGCCGCCTTGTCATGCGTTGGTGAGGGATGCCTGCCTCCTGAAATATCTCTCCCTCTGGATAAAAGCCCTGTTGTGCATAGAAGGGCAGGGCTGACAGCTGGGCATTGAGGAAGGGTTCAGGATAGCCGCTGCTCTTCGCCTCCATCAGCAATTGTTTTAGCAGGGCAGTGCCAACGCCCTGGCTGCGCCAGGTTTTGATCACCGCCATGCGCCCGATCTGGCCCGAAGGCAGTAAGCGGGCGGTACCGATGGGTCGTTGTTCGGCATCCAGGGCGATGAGATGGCGTGCCGCGGCGTCCTCACCATCCCACTCCAGTTCCAGGGGGACCTCTTGCTCCTCGATAAAGACCTCTTTTCTGACCTGTTTCAGCAGCAGCTGATCCTTATCCCAGTCAGCGAGGCGTATGAAGAATGATGGTCTACTCATGCGGGAATTCAAAGTGGCCGTCGTTGTAGAGATTGCAGACCAGCCGCAGATAGTCGGGCTGCCGCAGCCACTCTTCCAGATAGCCGAAATGAAGTTCACGGTAGTGGGTGATGACCGGCAGGAAGTCCCCCTCCTCCGAGGGGATCAGATATTCACTGCCGTTGGCGAACAGGCTGTCGCTGCCCTCCATGCCACGGCTGAAGGCCAGACGGGTGTAGCGGTTGCGCTGGATCAGCCTCTGCCGCCGATAGCGGTTGAGAAAATCCAGGGGTTCCAGGGGCTGATCGATGGCTGCGACCTGGAGGTTTTGCTTGGCTTCCGTGATGAATCGGCCGAACCAGCGACGTTGCTGCTCTGGGTCCTGCGCCAGGAGATGGTGCAGGCGATCCTGGATCTCCACCAGTGCCTCCGGTCTGATCTCCGCGCTTGCGGCCTGGGGTTGCAGGGTCGGATCACGGTAGCGCCCAGCCGTGCCCCGGTGCTCGATGAGTTCATCGCACCAGGCGGAGGCCAGTTCCCGGTAAGAGGGGGCACGAAAGCCCACCGAGCAGGTCATGCACGCTCCCTCGGCAACGCCCCAATGGGCCAGATTGGGGGGCAGATAGAGCATGTCACCGGGCTCAAGCAGCCACTCCTCTTCGGCCTGAAAATCCGGCAGGATCCGCAGTTCCAGATCGGGGATGAAATCCTCCTCCGAAACCGGCTGGTAGTGGATCTTCCAGCGGCGTCTGCCCCGGGCCTGGTAGAGAAAGACATCGTAATCGTCGATATGCGGTCCGACCGAGCCCTGGTCCGCTGCATAGCTCACCATCACATCGTCAAGCCGCCAGTCGGGCAGAAAGCGGAAATGATCCAGGAGACGGGCCACTTCTGGGAGATGCTTGTCGACGTCCTGCACCAGCAGGGTCCAGTGGCTCTCAGGCAGTTGGCTGAAGGTCTGCTCATCGAAGGGTCCGTGGCGGGCCTCCCAGGGTGATTGCCCATCCTTCTCCAACACCAGGCGGGATTCGATCTCCCCCTCGCAGGCAAGACCGGCCAGTTCGTCGGGCTGCAGTCCGCAGTCGAATCCGGGCAGGGCCTGGCGGAACAGCAGGGGCTTGCGTTGCCAGTATTCCGTGAGGAAATTCTCAGGATTCAAGCCTGCGGGAAATCGGAGTTTTTCTGCCATGTTCGTCTCGCGGTCAAGGCGGATGAGAATTCTCTTGCCTATAGAGGTGGGTTCCCCGGGTTTCGCTGTGCTTCACCCGGGTACCCTGTGGTCATGCCGTTACCCATAACTCGACACGAAAGAATTGCCTCCGTGTGAGAACGTTTTTTCTTACCGAGATATGGGTAAAGATATGCCCTGTGGTCCGGGTACAAATCAGCAGTTTCTGGCCTGTTCGGCAGCGTTGCCGATATAGCTCGTCGGTGTCATCTCCTTCAGAGACTGCTTTGCCTCTTCCGGGATCTCCAGCTTGTCGATAAACTGTTGCAGATCCTTCGCTGTGATGCGCTGGCCCCGGGTCAGCTCCTTGAGCTTTTCGTAGGGCTTTTCGATGCCATAGCGGCGCATCACGGTCTGGATCGGCTCCGCCAGCACCTCCCAGTTGCTCTCCAGATCCGCCAGCATCGCCTCGGCATTGGCGTCGAGTTTGCTGATGCCCCGCAACACCGACTGCAGGGCGATACTGGTGTGGGCGATACCGACCCCCAGGTTGCGCAGCACAGTGGAGTCGGTGAGATCCCGCTGCCAGCGGGAGATGGGCAGCTTGGCCGCCAGGTGATCGAACAGGGCGTTGGCGATACCCAGATTACCCTCGCCATTTTCGAAGTCGATGGGGTTGACCTTGTGGGGCATGGTGGAGGAGCCCACCTCACCCGCCACGGTCTTCTGCTTGAAATAGCCCAGGGAGATGTAGCTCCAGACATCCCGGCAGAAATCGATCAGGATGGTGTTGAAGCGGGCCACCGCATCGAACAGCTCAGCGATATAGTCGTGGGGTTCGATCTGGATGGTATAGGGGTTCCAGGTCAGTCCCAGGGATTCCACGAAGGCGCGGGCGAAGCCGGGCCAGTCCAACTCCGGATAGGCGCAGAGGTGGGCATTGTAGTTGCC
>JBDLIF010000224.1:0-4944 GCA_039714955.1 Pseudomonadota bacterium
CCATCATCGCCGCGCATTCCATCACCGATCCCTCCGTGTACGTGTACGTGTACGTTCACGAGCACGAGCAGGTTCACCACGCCTCGCCGGAACGGCAAAGCCTCTTCTTGGCTCACCGCCGCTTCTTGCCACCCTTCTGGTAGACCTTGCGCTGAAACAGGTCGGTGCGTCGGCTGACCAGGCGGTCCACGAACAGGATGCCGTCCAGATGGTCCACCTCGTGCTGCAGGGCACGGGCCTCGAAACCCTCCATCTCGTACGCCCGATCTTCTCCTTGCGGATCCTGGGCGGTCAGCCCGATCCTCTCCGCGCGTATCACATTGCCGGTGTAGTCCGGCACCGAGAGGCAACCCTCCCGGCCCAGCTCAAAGCCATCCCATTCGGTGATCTCCGGATTCACCAGCACCAGCCGCCCATGGTTGGGCACCGGCTTGCGTGTGTGGGAGCAGTCGATGATGACAATGCGCCGCGACCGGCCCACCTGGGGCGCGGCAATGCCCACCGCCGCCGGCCCGTTCAGCCGGGTCTCCTCCAGGTCATCGATGAACGCGTGCAACGCCTCATCGAACCGCTCCACCGGCGCTGAAACCTGTTTCAGGCGCTCATCCGGCAACTTCAGTATCTCCAGGATCGCCATCCGCTCAGCCGATCAGGGTCTCGATGGGGGAGATATTGACCTCCATATCCGCATCCCTGGAGGCCTCCAGCGCCGCCTCCAAGGTCTCCAGGGTGGCCTCGGCAAAACCCTGGATGGTCATGATATAGACCGGCTCGTCAGCGCTGCCCACTACATCCGACTCGAGCTCGAGGATATTGAAGCCAGACTTTGCCAGCGCGCCCGTCACCCGGGCCACGATACCGGCCCGGTCGGCGCCCACCACCCGCAGCTGATAATTGGGCGCCCGGTGCTGATGCAGGGCGCCCCGAATCGGGTCGAGATGAAACCGCAGCCGCAACCTCTCCGCCACCGACCTGATCAGCGAGGCCAGTGGTCGCTGCCCGTCGCTGACCATCATCATGATGGTGAAGTTACCCCCCAGACGGATCATGGAGGTCTCTCCCAGGGTGCAGCCACCCTGAAACAGCGCCTCGGTCACCTGGGCCACGATTCCCGGCTGGTCTTCACCCACCAGGGTCAACATCTGCCAATCCATCAGGATATCTCCTCAGGTTCAAGCCAGATCAGCGAGGCCATGCGTCCGGTGACGCCATCCCGCCGATAGGAAAAAAAACGTTCTCGATCCGTCACTGTACAGTATTCACCCCCACCAACGTAGCCCACGCCCAAAGCGGCCAGTCGCTGCCGGGCCAGCAGATAGATGTCCGCCAGCCAATGCCCGGGATGGCTGGCGCTGAACGCCGCCTTCGCCTCAGGCTTCTCACTGACAAAGGCGTCATAGACATCCTCGCCAACCTCGAAGGCCTGAGGCCCGATCGCCGGTCCCAACCAGACCAGCAGATCGGCGGCAGGCAGACCCAGCCTGCAGAGAGCGTTCTCGATAATCCCATCCGCCAGTCCGCGCCAGCCGGCGTGCACCGCGCAGACACTGGTGCCTGCCCGGTCGCAGATCAACAGAGGCAGACAGTCCGCGGTGAGTATGGGGCAGACATAGCCGGGTCGCCGGGCGCAGATAGCATCGGCCTCGGCACCCGGAAAGGTGGCTTCCGCATCCACCACCCGGCAGCCATGCACCTGACTCAACCAGTAGGGCGCCAGCGGCAGGGCCAGCCGATCCATCAGGATCGCCCGGTTTCTCTCCACATCGGCCGGTTCATCCCCCACATGATCCGCCAGATTCATACTGGCATAGGGGTGCCGGCTCACCCCCCCCTGCCGGGTGGTGATCACGGCCTTGACATTGACCGGCGCGGGCCAGTCGGGAAACAACCAGTTCATGTTCATTGCGCATCCTCCTGCAATAACCTCAGCATCTGCAGCATATCTTCCGGCAAAGGGGCCTCCCAGGCCATCACTTCCTCGCTGGCCGGATGCAGCAGTTCCAGTCTGGCCGCATGCAGGGCCTGACGCTGAAAACCTTGCAGTGCCTCCCGCAACGCCTCGGAGGCGCCCGCGGGCAGTCTCAGACGCCCCCCATAGACCGGGTCACCCAGCAAGGGATGGCGGATATGCGCCATGTGCACTCGAATCTGGTGGGTACGCCCGGTCTCCAGATTGACCCGCAGATAGCTGTGGGCACGAAAACGCTCCAGCACCCGGTAGTGAGTCACCGCCGGTTTCCCGCCAGGGTGCACCGCCATCCGCACCCGATGTACCGGATGGCGGCCAATGGGTTGAGCGACACTGCCCCCGCTGGTCATCACACCCTGCACAATGGCCCGGTACTCCCGCTTTACGCTGCGTGCCTGCAGCTGATTGACCAGGGAGGCATGGGCCGGCAGGGTCTTGGCCACCACCAGCAGACCACTGGTCTGCTTGTCCAGCCGATGCACTATGCCACCTCTGGGAAGCCGGCTCAGGGCCGGCAGATGGTGCAGCAGGGCGTTCAGCAGGGTACCGCGGGGATTACCCGCCGCCGGATGCACAACCAACCCGGCCGGTTTATTGATCACCAACAGGCTCGCGTCCTCGTAAAGGATATCCAGCGGGATCGCCTCGGCCCGGTCACCCACCTCCTGCTCCAGCACCGCTTGCAGCTGGACCCTCTCCCCGCCCCACACCTTGTCCTTCGCCCGGCAGGGCCTGCCGTCGACCCGCACCCGCCCCTCTTTTATCCAGCGCTGCAACCGGCTGCGGGAAAACTCGCCGAACAGCTCGGAGAGCACCTGATCGAGCCGTCTACCGGCCTGCTCCTCACCGATCCGAGCAGTCAACAGCGGTGCCTCAGCGGCCTGTTTATTCAACATCTTTATGCGTCATCATGCGCTTTCCGTTATACTTCGGCGTCTTTCTGAATAGCCAGTCACTTTGCCAAATATGTCCGCCCATCACCTGTTACGAACGCTTATCTTCACCCTGATGCTCTCCGGCTGCGCCATGACGGAAGAGCACGATGAGACCAAGGACTGGAGTGTCAGCCAATTCTACAGCGAAGCCAAGTCGGCGCTGGATGACGGGGATTACGACCAGGCGGTTAAATATTATGAGGGGCTGGAGGCCCGCTTTCCATTTGGACGTTACGCCACCCAGGCTCAGTTGGATATCATCTACGCCCACTACAAAAACGACGAACCCGAATCGGCCATCGCGGCCGCCAACCGGTTCATCAAACTCCACCCACAGAACCCGTTCGTCGATTACGCCTACTACCTTAAGGGGCTGACCAACCTCAACCGGAACCAGAGCTTTACCAGTCGTTATCTGCCCTATGATCCCACCCAGCGGGATGCCGGGGCGGCCCTGGACTCCTTCAATGATTTTGCCGAGCTGGTGCGTCGCTATCCCGACAGCAAGTATGCGGCCGATGCACGTAACCATATGCTCCAGCTGCGCAACAATCTGGCCAGCTACCAGATTCACGTTGCCCGCTACTACATGAGGCGAGAGGCCTACCTGGCCGCCGCCAACCGGGCCAACCGGGTGATCAAAAATTTCCAACGCACCGATGTGGTCAGAGAGGCGCTGGAGATCATGGTCGAGGCCTATACAGAGCTGGGGATGACGGCTCTGGCTGGCGATGCCAGGCGGGTATTGACGCTGAACCTGGAGAAGGGACGCCTTCCAGCAACCCGGTCAGAGTAGTAGCGCATCTCTTTCAAAGTCACCAACTACCTGCATAGCGGGGACTTGAGGAAAGCCCCTAATAGGGACTATGGGTTCCGTGCTCGTGCTCGTGCTCGTGCTCGTGAACGCTATAACTATCTTCGTGAGCATGGCAACCACCCTTGTCCATGTACTTTTCCTCTTTCAGGCGCTTGGGTTCCGCTGTTTGAAGCCCACCACGAACATCCATCATCGCCACGCATTCCATCACCGATCCCTCCGTGTACGTGTACGTTCACGAGCAGGTCCACCACGCCTCGCCGGAACGGCTAGGCCTTTTCTCGTCTCTCCAGCAGAGCCGGTGGTTTGGTCCAATTTAAATCAGCCCAACCTCCAGGGGCGGAGATTGAAGGTCCTATAGAGTTAGATGGCCGACTCATCCTCTTCGCCGGTGCGAATCCGGATCACCTGCTCTACGGGGGTGACAAAGATCTTCCCGTCGCCAATCTTACCGGTACGGGCCGCATTGGTAATTGCCTCGATACAAGCCTGTACCTGATCACCCTTTATCACTACCTCCAGCTTGACCTTGGGAAGAAAGTCCACCACATACTCAGCGCCGCGGTAGAGTTCGGTGTGTCCCTTCTGCCGGCCGAAGCCCTTGACCTCGGTGGCCGTCATGCCGGTGATGCCCACCTCTGACAGCGCCTCGCGCACATCTTCCAGTTTGAAGGGTTTGATGATTGCCTCGACTTTTTTCATTGCGCTTCTGCTCCAGTTGGCGATGCTTGGTTAGTAACAGATGAAGGCGTGAGTTTAACGCCCCCGATATCACGACGTCCAATAGGATTCAACCTGGGTTTAACCACAGGTCAGCGGATAGCGACGGTCGCGGCCGTAGGCACGGCGGGTGATCTTCACCCCCGGGGGGGCCTGCCGGCGTTTGTATTCGTTGCGGTCCACCAGACGCAGGATACGTCTCACCGCTTCAGCCTCGAAGCCCGCGGCGATGATCTCCTCGGCACTCTGATCCCATTCCACATAGCGTTCCAGGATCGGATCCAGCACCGAGTAGTCCGGCAGTGAGTCACTGTCCTTCTGATCCGGCGCCAGCTCGGCCGACGGCGGCCGCTCCAGCACCCGTTGGGGGATCACCGGTGAGATGCCGTTGCGATACTCGCACAGGCGGTAGACCATCAGCTTGGGCACATCCTTGATCGGCGCAAACCCCCCCGCCATATCCCCATAGAGGGTGGCGTAACCCACCGACATCTCGCTCTTGT
>JBDLIF010000225.1:0-4926 GCA_039714955.1 Pseudomonadota bacterium
GTCACGAGAAGGGTAACCCAGGTTCACGGTAAAATATCCCGCGTGTTGCAGAGCCGCTTCTATTTTCTCGAGCGAATAACGGGTTCTCGCCAGACCATGTAACAGGATCACGCACTCCATCGCCTGGGGCGTATGAACCCTCTCCGCCAAGGCCTGGGTATGACCAAGAGTGAGCAGCAGACATAACAACAGGCCGAATCTATAGCGTTGAGCTGGCAACTCAAAGATCCACCGGCAGGTAGAAGAAGACGAAACGACCCTGCTCGATATCGACCTTGAGGGTCGCACCATGGTAAACCCCATAGTCCACATAGCCGGGTACCGCGCTGTATTGATGACACTCACTGGAATGCTGGGGTGATTCGAAATCCCGGTCACGGTCATACCAGGAGAGCAGCATATACTCGCCCAGCCGTGTCTCCGCCTCCCTGTTGGCCAGTTCCATGGCCTCCAGATAGTCTTTAAGGGGTGGGTCGGGATCCAGCTCCACCTGGGTGATGTGAGACATATCGGGGGGTTGGGGAATCGGACAGGAATAGCCTGAATCCGGATTTTGCTCGCTCATAAAAAATAACCTGGCCACTCTTTGGTTCATCACATGGGGCTACTTTATACTAGCTGTTTTTTCAAATGTCTCGAGACAACAAGCAATGATCACGATCTACGGCATCCCCAACTGCGACAGCATGAAAAAGGCTCGCACCTGGCTCGACGAGCATGGCATCGAATACCGGTTCCACAACTTCAAGAAAGAGGGCCTGGAGAGGCAACTGCTGCTCAGCTGGGTCGAGGAGCTGGGCTGGGAGGCCCTGCTCAACAAGCGGGGCATGATGTGGCGCAAGCTGGATGCTGCAACCAAGGCGAATATCGACCAGGCCAGCGCCATCCAGGTCATGCTCGAGACACCCTCGATCATCAAGCGACCGGTGCTGGTTGCCGGCAAGGGCCACCACGTCGGCTTCAGCGAGAGTCGATACCAGTCGATCTTCGGCTAATCCCCTCGGCCCGGAGGGATCTATACCCCTCCCGGCGGTTTTTGTCTGTATAATGGCGCGCTTTTCCATCGCACGGGACAGGTTTGTTTCGACAACCTGTAGCTTCTTCATCCGGGGAGGGCAAATGGCAAGTGCCGCCGGTGCGGTCTAATTCCAAGGTATGTCACATGATCAAGATCAACGAGAACTACAGCAAGCTCCAGGCCTCCTATCTCTTTTCCGACATCGCCAAGCGGGTCAGTGCATTTCAGCAGGCCAACCCGGACAAGAGCATCATCAAGCTGGGGATCGGTGATGTGACCCGCGCCCTGCCCGAGGCCTGCATCCAGGCCTTTCATGCGGGTGTTGATGAGATGGCCAGCGACAGCTCCTTCCATGGTTATGGACCGGAGCAGGGTTATGACTTTCTACGCGAGGCGATCGCCAAGCATGACTTCCAGGATCGCGGTTGCAATGTGGTAGCCGACGAGGTCTTCGTCAGCGATGGGGCCAAGTGCGACTCCGGCAACTTCCAGGAGATCTTCGCCACCGACATCAGCGTCGCCATTCCCGATCCGGTCTACCCGGTCTATGTGGATACCAATGTGATGGCGGGCCGCAGTGGCACAGCCAAAGATGGCCGCTATGCAGGGTTGGTCTACCTGGATGGCAACAAGGAGAACGGCTTCATTCCCGGCCTGCCCAGCGAGCCGGTGGACCTGATCTACCTCTGCTTCCCCAACAACCCCACCGGGGCGACCGCGACCAAGCAGCAGCTGCAACAGTGGGTCGACTACGCGAAGGCGAACCAGGCCCTGATCCTGTTCGATGCCGCCTATGAGGCCTTTGTGCAGGACGCCACCCTGCCCCGCTCCATCTATGAGATCGAGGGTGCCCGCGAGGTGGCCATCGAATTCCGCAGCTTCTCCAAGAATGCCGGCTTCACCGGCACCCGCTGCGCCTATACGGTGGTGCCCAAGGCGTGCATGGCCTATACCGCGGCCGGTGACAAGGTGGCGGTGCATGGTCTGTGGAACCGCCGCCACACCACCAAGTTCAACAGTGTCTCCTATCCGGTACAGCGGGCTGCCGAGGCAGTCTACAGCGAGGCGGGCAAGGCCCAGATCAAAGAGCTGATCAGCTACTACATGAAGAACGCCCGATACATCCGCGAGAAGATGGAGGCACTGGGCTACGACTGCATCGGCGGCGAGAACTCCCCCTACATCTGGATCGATGCCAAGGGCGACTCCTGGGACTTCTTCGACACCCTGCTGAACAAGGCGGGCGTGGTCTGCACCCCGGGCGCCGGTTTCGGCAGATGCGGTGAGGGATACATCCGCATCAGCGCCTTCAACAGTTTCGAGAACGTCCAGCAGGCGATGCAACGCATCAGCGAGGCCTTATAGTTATTTGATTTTCAAGTCCGCAAATGAACGCTAATATAATGTCTTAGATTGAATAATGAATCCAGTTATTCATGCTAAGACGTCATATTTCACCTGGTCTTCTATCACTCAAAGCATTGGCGTTTATTCGCGTTCATTTGCGGACAATAATCAATAAACAGTTACTCTTTAACTCACTAACTTGACGCCACCTCTTAAGACTCAGTCGTAGCCATGCCTATATCCAAAGATTTTGCCGAACGCCTCGCCACCTCCCTGGAGAAGATCGCCGAACACTACGGCACGCCTTTTCACCTCTATGACGAAAAGGGCATCCGCGAGACGGGCAAGGGCCTGATCCAGGCCTTTGCCGGCATTGAGGGTTTCAAGGAGTACTTTGCGGTCAAGGCCCTGCCCAATCCCCATATCATGCGGATCATGCAATCCATGGGTTTCGGTTTCGACTGCAGCTCCATCGCGGAGCTGAAGCTCAGCCGGGATCTGGGCGCCAGCGGCGAACAGATCATGTTCACCTCCAATGATACCAGTGATGCCGATTTCGCCGCCGCGGAAGCGGATGGCGGCTGCGTGCTCAATCTGGACGATATCTCCCTCATCGACAAGGTGCCGCATATGCCGGAGTTGGTCTGCTTCCGCTATAACCCGGGAGAACGGCGCAGCGGCAACAGCATCATCGGCAACCCGATCGAGGCGAAATACGGTGTCGCCCATGACCAGCTGCTGGACGCCTACCAACAGATAAAAGAGCGCGGGGCAAAGCGCTTTGGCCTGCACACCATGCTGGCCTCCAATGAACTGAACTACAGCTACATGGTGGAGACCGCGCGCATGCTGCTGGAGCGGGTGGAGTGGATCTCCTCCCAACTGGGCATCAGCTTCGATTTCATCAATATCGGTGGGGGTCTGGGTATCCCCTACCGGCCGGAGCAGCAACCTCTCGACATCCAGGCCATGGCCAGGGAGATCGGCGAGCTCTTCGAGGTCTTCAGAAGCCACAACGGCTATGCACCCAAACTCTATATGGAGAGCGGCCGTTTCATGACCGGCCCCCACGGGGTGCTGGTCACCCGGGCGATCAACCGCAAGGAGATCTACCGCACCTATGTGGGGGTGGACGCCTGCATGTCGGCCCTGATGCGACCGGGCATGTATGGCGCCTACCACCATATCGATGTGCTGGGTAAGAGCGGCGAGCAGGAGATCGTGGATGTAGCCGGTTCCCTCTGCGAGAACAACGACAAGTTCGCCATCCAGCGTCCCCTGCCGAAGATAAAGGATGGTGATCTGCTCTACATCCATGACAGCGGCGCCCACGGCCACGCCATGGGTTTCAACTACAATGGCAAGTTCAGGCCCAAGGAGCTGTTACTGCGGGAAGATGGGGCGGTGGAACTGATCCGCCGGGAAGAGACACTCGATGACCTGTTCGCGACCCTGCATTTTACCCCTGACAGCTTCAACCCAGCTGGGTATTAAATCTACATTATCTTGTGGCAGATTGAGCAATCAACAGCAGTTAACTACTCTCTTGTCGGGACGATATGCACTGGCACGGTTGATTTGCGCAACACACCTTCACTGGTACTGCCGAGCAGCAGCTTGGCCGTCATTCCTTTACCGTGAGTGCCCAGTAGGATCATATCGGCCGATAACTTCTCCGCCTCAGCCAATATCTCATTCGCACCTTTGCCCTGAACCAGCAAGGCGATACAATCCACGCCAGCATCCCGCAACTCCTGACTGATCTGCTGCAGGCGGTTGTGTTCCTGCTGGTATCGTTTGGCGAGACTGTCCCTGATCGTCTGAGGGTCAGGTTCGATGCCCCCCATGAGGAGATCAGGCTCATAAGCACTGAATACAGGTCCAGGTTCGGGCGCAGTCACATGCAGCAGGGTGACACTGGCGGAGAGCGCCCTGGCTAAAACCTCCGCCTCTTTGATCACCTTTTCAAAGGCATCGGAAAAGTCGATGGCCACCAGGATCTTGCTAGACATACTCATCTATGCCAAGAACCGCACTGACATAATCCCGTTCTGCACCCTGCTCCAGAGATTGATAGGCGGACAGGGCCCGTTGTGATCTGAGGTCATTACTCATTTGATTTTGCTGGACAGCCTGGCGTGAGCGGAAACGCATCAGCAGCGCATCCGCCTGCTTGCTGTCCGTCACTGCCCTATGAGTCAGGGTTTGGACCGGCTCCAGGGAACGCTGGACGCTATCGGCCCTGCCTGACTGAAGCTCTACGGTCAGGTTGCTCGGAGAAGGGATGAGTGAGCTGTTGATCTCCACCGTATCGTTATGCGCAATGATGTTATTGATATTATTAAACGGCTTGACTATCGATTATAACCCATTGTAAAGCTGATATAAGGAACGGCTTGTACAAAATATGCCCCCACCCTATCCCTCCCCCCGCGGGGGAGGGAACTGGCTAGACGTATCAGCCACCAAACATATCATTGGTGATATTCTCGAACCAGCCATGGGCGTAGTGCGCCTCCCTGGCAAGCTGCTGCTTGCTGGCATCCTTGGGTGTCAAACCG
>JBDLIF010000226.1:0-4897 GCA_039714955.1 Pseudomonadota bacterium
GTGAGGGTTTCGGTGTGGTCACTGACCGCATCTTGCCTATGGCTGCCGAAAATATCAGATTTCTCATTGGCAGCTTTGATCACTCAACAGTCAATTATCTACCCACAGAATCAACATTTCGGGTGTCACAGAGTTTTGCACCATATAAATCAGAAGGGCAGGGATCACACCTAGGATGCTTAAATTGACTCAGGCGCCGACGGGGGTGAATACGGAATCGACACCTACAGGTCACCTATAGCCAACTGATCGGACTGCACGACATGGTGAGTACGGCATGACTTCACACAAGCCCCGCATTGCGTATGACTGCGCCTGACCGGAATAAGCGGGCAGAGCACTTTACGGATTCTATTGCAGCTCGTGCGGTCGAGTCCGACAAGAAAGTGATGCAGATCAAGTCGAGGGTAGATTGGTTCTAGCGGGTGGGATAGCGTCTGGATAATTAATTCTAGGTTTCCTATGCTGAGATGAGGTGTCGTAGAACCTAGGTGCGGCCTTTGCCTCTGGGGGAGGGGATCAGGAGCCAAGTCCCGGCAGTCTAAAAGCGACACGATCAATCCCATGAATATTCCACCGGCTAAAGGCCGGTGGAATATTCACTAGTAGCATGGCTTGGTCGACCCTGCACGTCCGTTTTCGATAACCCGCCACTCATCGTTTTCATTCTCCAAGTTAATTCAGCGGATGTCCCACTAGAATTACTAATAGTTTACGTAATTAACTGAATATATTGAAGAAATTGTAAATTAACGGACTCGCGATCGAATGTTGGCCAGTCGTTACCGTTTCTGGACTGGCGTAAATTGACTAAGATTCACCACATTAGGTGGCGCCTATTGGGCGCGAAAAACGATGGCCTAACTATTTGGCGGACCGACCGTCTCGTGGGAAGGCCTAGGTGTTCGTGGAGGTATATTCATGGCCGATCCTCAAATTAAGCCGGAAATGGACGGCTTGGACTACCTCATGGTGGTCTTATACCGCCTCGGTATGGTGAATAGTGGGCTTGGACTGTTGTTGTTGGCGGCGGATGTCCTTGGGGTGTATGCGTTTCAACATTATCCCTTATGGTTGCTGGCCTTGGGTGGAGTCTTGCAGGCCTCGTCGCTGCACATCTATGACAAGGTCATCCGTTGGTTTCTCGCCAACGCCACTTGGGTTGGGTTGCTTGTAATCGTCATAGACGGTGGCAACGGCGGTTGGCTTCAGAACTTTGGTTTGGGTTGCTTGTTCGTGACCCTATCCGGTCTTGCCTTTAAGGAAAGTTTTTGTTTTCGCATTCCGGGCTTAAAACTGGTGCCGCTGGCCCTGGCGTTTAGTTGGTTTGCGCTGGTCGTGGACCTTCCAGTCTATGCGGGTTCAATCCTTTTTCCCGCGGCCGGCCTGTATTTCTTCATGGCGCTCAGAAAAGCGCAGATGCCATTGCATTTCGACATCGGCGATAAAGCGGCTTATCAGATCTAATTTTTTCATGAGCGTCGCCTTGATTACGGGGTCTTCGGGCCTTGTCGGTTCGGACGCGGCCCGATTCTTTTCCCAAAAGGGATTGGATATCGTCGGCGTCGATAACGCTATGCGCAAACATTTTTTTGGGTAGGACGCCTTTGTTGACTGGAATCGAAAGCGACTCGAATCCGAGCTGGGGAACTTCGTATCCCATGGCGGGGTAGACTAGCCCGACTTTCGCAATTAGCCCTTGTATAAAACGTTAACTCATTGAATAGCTTAGAGATGACTACATGGGTTTTCACTATAGATTGGTTATCAGGCGATCATCTGATGGGAGAACTGATCTGCGGTGGTGGTAACTCTGGCAACGTGGAGCAATGGAGACTCGATTGATATTGCTAATACTATTCTCATATGCTCTGCACTACTGCAATGAGTTACTTTCGCTTGTTCTAGAACCGTAGTACGGTCACTAATCGAAGAGCAGAATACCTGACTGATTCTTGCTGTTCTGTTGAGATGGAGTAGCCAAGTGATACCCCCAAACAGATTGACTGCTTTCTGGTCAGCGATTGACGACACTTATCTTTATCTCAATGACTGCTAACAGCATAGGAAGAGTCATTCACCTGTGTTGATTACCGACCACCCACTTAACCGCATTAAACCGAAATCCGGAAGGAGCTAATGCCTTAACATGAGTTGAATTCACTGTTAGGTTAAAATGCTCCAATGGATGTTTCGCTTATTCTCGATCCCCTGAATGATGCCCAGCGTGATGCGGTCTCCGCTCCGGTCGGCAACCTGCTGGTGCTGGCCGGCGCCGGCAGCGGCAAGACCCGGGTGCTGGTGCACCGCATCGCCTGGCTGCTGGCGGTGGAGGGCGCTTCACCCTGGTCGGTGCTGGCGGTCACCTTCACCAACAAGGCCGCACGGGAGATGCGCCACCGCATCGAGGAGCTGCTGGGCCAGCCGATCGGCGGCATGTGGGTCGGCACCTTCCACGGCCTGGCTCACCGGCTGTTGCGGGCCCACTGGAAGGAGGCGGGACTGCCCAAGAGCTTCCAGATCCTCGACTCGGACGATCAGTTCCGCCTGGTCAAACGGCTGGTAAAGAGCCTGGATCTTGATGACAGCAAATGGCCACCCCGCCAGCTGCAGTGGTTCATCAACGGACGCAAGGATGAGGGGCTGCGTGCCCAGCACCTGGATGACGGGGGCGATCCCTATCAGCGCCAGCTGATCCGGATCTATACCGAGTACCAGGCCGCCTGCGAGCGGGGCGGCATGGTGGATTTCGCCGAGCTGCTGTTGCGTGCTCACGAACTCTGGCGCGACCGGCCAGATATCCTGCAGCATTATCAAGAACGCTTCAAACATGTGCTGGTGGACGAGTTTCAAGACACCAATGCGATCCAGTATGCCTGGCTGCGTCTGCTCACCAGCAGCCGTAACAACCTCTTTATCGTCGGTGACGACGACCAGTCGATCTACGGCTGGCGTGGCGCCCGGGTGGAGAACATCCAGAGCTTTCAACAGGACTACGGCCACACCCAACTGATCAAGCTGGAGCAGAACTACCGCTCCACCGGCAATATCCTGAACGCCGCAAACGCCCTGATCACCAATAATCCATCACGTCTTGGCAAACAGCTCTGGACCGCCGATGGCGAGGGTGAGCCGATCAATCTCTATTCCGCTTTCAACGAGGTAGACGAGGCGCGTTTCGTAGTGGAGCGCATCCGCCAGTACATCGAAGATAGCCATACCCGCAGTGATATCGCCATCCTCTACCGCACCACTGCTCAGTCACGGCTATTTGAAGAAGCATTGATCCAGGCGGCCATACCCTACCGGGTATATGGCGGGCTGCGTTTCTTCGAGCGGGCCGAAATCAGGGATGCCTTGGCCTATCTGCGCCTGCTCAACAATCCGCATGACGATGCCTCCTATGAGCGGGCGGTGAACATGCCGCCGCGGGGGATCGGCCCCAAGACCGTTGACGGGGTGCGCGCCCATGCGCGGGACTTCGACTGCTCACTCTGGCAAGCCACCACCGAGCTGCTGAAAGGTGGCGCCCTGCCCAAACGTGCTGCCGGTTCCCTGCAGGGCTTTCATGATCTGATCGAAGAACTGCGGGTTGATACCGCCCCCCTGAGCCTGCCCGAGAAGGTAGCGCAGGCCCTGGCTGCCAGCCGGTTGCCCCAGCACTTCGAGAAGAGCCGTGACGGCAAGGGAGTAGACCGCCAGGAGAACCTGGAGGAGCTGGTCAATGCCACCCGCCAATTCGGCTATGATACGCACGAAGATGAAGAGCTGGATGAGCTATCCGCCTTCCTCTCCCATGCAGCCCTGGAGGCGGGGGAGGCCCAGGGCGACCCCTTCGAGGAGTGTGTACAGCTGATGACGCTGCACTCCGCCAAAGGCTTGGAGTTTCCCCTGGTGTTCCTGGTGGGCATGGAAGAGGGCCTATTTCCCCACAGCATGTCTTCAAATGACCCCACCAGGTTGGAGGAGGAGCGCCGGCTCTGCTATGTGGGGGTGACCCGGGCCATGCAGAACCTTTATCTGACCCATGCGGAGAGCAGACGGCTGCATGGCAGCGAGAATTACCCCCTGCCCTCCCGCTTCATTCGCGAGATACCGGCGGAGCTGATGCGTGAGGTGCGCTCCGGACCACAGATCACCCAGCCGATCTACAGCGCGCCGCTGACCCTGGAGAGCGCGGAGCTCACCGGCTTCAGTCTCGGGCAACGAGTGAAACATGCCAAATTCGGTGAAGGGGTGGTATTGAACGCAGAGGGCCAGGGGCGCAGCGCCCGGGTCCAGGTAAACTTCGAGACCGCGGGCAGCAAGTGGCTGGTGGTGGCCTATGCCAACCTGTCGCCCTGTTGATCATCTATTTGTCACATTAGGAGCATGTTTCATGAAGCGTCGTGATTTTATCAAGCAGGCGGGGGCCGGTTCCCTGGCCGTAGGGGTGACCGGGTTACTGTCGGCCTGCGGCAAGAAGGAGCCTGTGCAGCAGGCACAGGCCAAGGCCGAGCAGCAGACCTTTGAGTGGAAAATGGTCACCACCTGGCCGAAAAACTTCCCCGGCCTGGGCACCAGCGCGAATAAGCTGGCCGAGCTGATTGCCGAGATGAGCGGTGGTCGCATCCGGGTCAAGGTCTATGGCGCCAAGGAGCTGGTGCCGGCCTTCGAGGTGTTCGACGCGGTCTCCCGTGGCACCGTCGAGATGGGCCATGGTGCGGCCTACTACTGGAAGGGCAAGAGCGAGGCGGCCCAGTTCTTCTCCACCGTGCCCTTCGGCATGACCGCCCAGGAGATGAACGGCTGGATGTACCATGGTGACGGCCTGAAACTTTGGCGAGAACTCTACAAACAATTCGGTCTGATCCCAGCACCGGCGGGTAACACCGGGGTGCAGATGGGCGGCTGAGAT
>JBDLIF010000227.1:0-4878 GCA_039714955.1 Pseudomonadota bacterium
GAGCGGCGTTGCGGTGGTTGGGCTCTCCTCCCAGATAGCCTCCTTTGCCTCGGCCGGGGGCTTTCTTGTCATTACCCTCACACCCATCACCCTGCGCTTCCTGATCGACTGGGAGGTCTATCTGATACCCGGGCTCCTGATGGGCCTGATGATCGCCATCCTGCTGCAGCTCACCCGGCGCATGAATGACGCAATCTGTGAAAACATCAGGTTAAACCTCGAGAGCCAACACAAGGCAGCCGCGCTTCGCCATTCCGAACGCCTGTTGGCCGATCGGATCGAACATACCCCTTTGGCCGCCATCGACTGGGGCGTCGACGGCAGGGTCGGCCAGTGGAATCCCAGTGCGGAAAGGCTGTTTGAGGTCAGCGTCCAGGATGCGATGGGGAAACATATCAGTGAACTGCTGCCTTACCAGACGCCTTCAAACACCGGGGCAAGGCCAGATGGCGGGGAAGGCTACTGGGACAGGCTGCTCTCCACGGACCAGCCAAAGTCCTTCACCCATACCACTCAGACCGCCGCGGGTAGAAACCTGACCTGTGACTGGCATATCACCCCAATCAAGGATGGAGGGGGGCATATCACCGGCATGTCCTCCTTTATCCTGGACCTGACGGAGAGGATCAGCAATCAGGAGAGGCAGCAGCGCCTGGTAGACATCATCCAGAACACCCCCGACTTTATCGCCATCTTCACCCCCGATGGAGAGATACTTTTTCTCAACAACGCGGGGCGCGGCTTTCTGGGTTTGGGCAAGCACGAAAGCCCGCGTGGCAAGAACCTGGCCGGCATGTTTCCGGCCGACGAGATAGAGCGGTTACTCAATGAGAGGGTACCCTCGGCCTATATGAACCGCAGCTGGAACGGTGAGACACAGCTCATCACGATTGAAGGAGAGACACGGACCGTCGATCAGCTGATCCTGCTGCATGATGCCACCAAGGATGGGGAAAGATACTTTTCGATGGTGATGCGCGACATCTCCAACCGGGTGAGCATGGAGCGGGAGCTACTCTCCGCCAAGGAGACGGCGGAAGCGGCAGCCAAGGCGAAAACGGAATTTCTCGCCATGATGAGCCATGAGATCCGCACCCCGATGAACGGCGTGCTTGGCATGGCGGAGCTGCTCTCCGGCACCCATCTGGACGAAGAGCAGCGGGAATTCGTCGAGGTGATCACGCAATCCGGCTCCTCTTTACTTAATATCATCAACGACATCCTCGACTTCTCCAAGGCCGAAGCCGGCAAGATGGAGCTCGACTCCATCTCTTTCGACTTGGAGAGATCCATCCATGACGTGGTCCGCATGCTCAGTAACAGCGCCAGCAGTAAGGGACTGGAACTCATCATCGATTACCCGCTGGACTGCCCCAATCAGGTCATAGGGGACGCCGGAAGAGTCCGCCAGATCATCATCAACCTACTGAGCAATGCCATCAAGTTCACCCCGCGGGGGCATGTGCTGATCGCTGTTGCCTTTAGTCAGCATGGCGGAGATCTCCCCCTTTTCCACCTGGAGATTCAGGATACCGGCATGGGTATTTCACCGGAGCAACAGAAGAGACTCTTCCGTTCATTCACGCAGGCTGACAGTTCGACCACCAGGCAATTTGGTGGCACCGGCCTGGGACTGGCCATCAGCAAACAGCTGGTGGAGTTGATGGGAGGAGAGATCGGGCTGGAGAGTAAACCGGTAGGGGGTTCGACATTCTGGTTCGAATTACCACTGACCCTGTCACAACCTCAACAACCCCTTCCCCACTTCGACCTCACGGGCTCTTCAGCCCTGATCGTTGACGACAATCCGGTCAATCTGGAGATCTATGAGAAACAGCTGGGCCGGTATGGCATGCACAGGGAGCTTACGGCTTCCGTCAGTGACGCCCTGAACAAGCTGCAGCTGAGTCTGCGGAAACATCGGCCCTACCAGATCATTCTGCTGGATCTCAATATGCCTGAGCAGAGTGGCGCGGAACTGGCACAACAGATAAGGGCCATGGAGGACTACCGGGATGTACCCCTGATTCTGTTGACATCCTCCGGTCAGAAAGGTGATGCCAAGCATTACCATCAACTCGGCTTTTCGGCCTATCTGGTCAAACCCGTCCCCTCGGCAGTGTTACATGACGCCATTGAAGGCGTATTATCCCAGCAAAATGGTCAGGACGATCACCGGCTTATCACCCGGCATGAGATTGAAGAGCGTCAGGCCAGCGTTCGACAGGGACAACCACATTTTGCGGGAAGCGTCCTGCTGGCCGAGGATGTGCCCGCGAATCAGCAAGTGGCGGCATCCATTCTCCGCAGGCTTGGCCTTGAGGTGGGGCTGGCGGATAATGGTAAACATGCCTTGCGGATGAGTACGCATGGCGCCTATGATCTGATCTTCATGGACTGCCAGATGCCCGTAATGGATGGATTCTCCGCCACCCGGGCAATCCGTGAACAGGAGAAGGATGCTGGGAGACGGTTACCGATCATTGCCCTGACCGCCAACAATCAGGAGGCCGACCGGAAAAACTGCCTGGCCTGCGGCATGGACGATTTTCTCAGCAAACCCTTTGAGAGGCACGCGCTGGTATCCTTGCTGGAGAAGTGGCTGCCTGGTGATGGTGAGGCCAAGCCATCTTATTCACTCCCGGACAAGGAGGCTGGAGAACCACTCCAGAGCGCCACTCTGGCTGGCCTCATCATCGACCGGAGGCATATCGACAACATGCGGGAGATGCTGGGTGAGGACTTCGCTGAATTGATACCCGCCTTCATCACCAGTGTTGAGCAGATGAGTGAAGAACTATCGGCCGCACTTCAGAGCGGTGATAAGCAGTCCCTTGAGCGTTTATTCCACAGCATCAAATCGGCCGCTAACAATGTGGGGGCGGTGCGGCTCTCTCAGCTGGGTTCGCAACTGGAACAACGGGTATACGGGCTACAAACCCAACAGTTAAGAGTGTTGCTGACTGATCTGAATACAGAGTTTGTAACCACCAAGGCGGAACTGGCTAAAATTGTCTGAAGCGGTTAGCAGTTTCTATGCTCATGCCCCGAAAAAACCAGAAATGGCTTTGAGCAAGGCTTCGCTAGCGTTAATCTCATACTTCAACCCACTGTTAATAAGATTTTTCTTATGGCCAAAATTGTTGTCGAAGATTCCAGGGAGGGTACCAAGACCCCATTTCTGAGAGGCATTCTCACCAGTTCGCTGCTCGAGGCCGGTATGCCCTTTGAAGAGGCCTACCATCTGGCCTCCACCATCCGTCAAAAGCTCTCAAATAAAACCACAATCACTACCTTGGAGATGCGCGAGACGGTAGTACGTGAGCTGATCAAGCTGGATAATCCCGAGGTCCTGGAAAATTACACTGAACCCAATCACCCGGTACTAACCATTCAGGTCAGATATACCCAGAACAGCGTTACCCAATTTTCTCAGGTGAGACACCGCCAGTCGCTGCAGTCGAGTGGACTCAACACCGATAGGGCCATTTTGATCTCGCAACTGCTGTTAAAAGAGCTGGAGGAGTCAAATAAGTCCGAATTTCATGTCAATGAGATCGGCCACATGACCTTTTACCTGCTGCAAAAACAGTTCGGCAAAGAGACCGCTCACCGCTATCTGGTATGGATCGACTATACACGTAGCCATCGACCGTTGATTCTTCTGCTGGGCGGCACCACGGGTTGCGGGAAGAGTACGGTTGCTACTGAAGTGGCTCACCGGCTCGGCATCATCCGCACCCAGTCAACGGATATGTTGCGTGAGGTCATGCGCATGATGATCCCCGAGCGCCTGCTGCCTGCCCTGCACACCTCCTCATTCAATGCCTGGCGGCGTCTGCCCGGACATGGAGATGAGAATGCCACCGACGAATTGATCATCATGGGCTACAATCATCAGGCTGAGCTGGTATACGTGCCCTGTGATGCCGTGATACAGCGGGCGCTAAGAGAGCGGGTCTCCCTGATCCTGGAAGGCATCCACATCTCCCCGGCCCTGCTGCAACGCATTCGCAGTCAACAGGATGCGGTCATCGTGCCGATCATGCTGGCGGTACTTAAACAGGACCAGTTGAAAGGGCGCTTAAAGGGGCGGGGCGTGGTTGCGCCTGAGCGCGGAAGCAGTCAATATCTCAGCAACTTCGAGCAGATCTGGGAGCTGCAGTCATACCTGCTGTCCGAAGCTGACAAGTACGCCATGGACATTGTTGCCAATGATGACAAGGATCAAACCACGGAGCGGGTCATGCGTTCGATAAACGAAGTCTTGGAGAGGGACTTCAGAGGTACGGAAGAAGAAATATTTAAACAGCCCTGATTGAGAGTTCCACGCCATGGTTAAACACAACAAAGGCATAGTGATTATCCTTGACGGCCTGGGTGACCGTGGCATTCCCGCCTTCGGAGGGAGAACCCCCCTGGAGACAGCCCGAACGCCACATATGGATCGCCTGGCAGCCAACGGTCAGACCGGGCTTGTCGATCCGATGGTTCCCGGGCTTCCGGTCAGCACCCATACCGCAATCAGCCTGTTGTTCGGTCTGCCCCTGAGAGTCGCGGCCGAATTGACCAGAGGGCCGATTGAGGCCAGGGGGATCGGCATTGCAAATGACCCGGAAGCCATCTATATCCGCGGAAATTTGGCCACTCTCGAGCAGATGAACGATCATTTCAGGGTCATCGACAGGCGGGCTGGACGCATCAATGATGGGGCCACAACCCTGGTAAGCAGTCTGGGCGAAATCGAGCTGGGTGATGGCATCAGGGCCAGCCTGCATCCAGCCACCCAGCACCGGGTCGTCATCAAACTCTCAGGACCCGGGCTATCCGCAAACATCACCAACACCGATCCAGCTGATCAGAACTCGGAAAACCGCC
>JBDLIF010000228.1:0-4872 GCA_039714955.1 Pseudomonadota bacterium
CCTTTTTTGTATCCGCATAATCATCCGTAATCGTCAGGATTGTGAAAAACTCCTGGCCAGGTGACCATCCTGTTGCCTGGCAACAGCCTATTCACGCGGTAGACTTTCCAGTGTTATCGGCTTCCCAGCTTCTCTGCGGACAGCATACCATTCATTTCGACTACGCACGGCTTGTTCGCCGGATAGGCTGTTGATGATATCGAAGTAGTCGAGTGCGTACTTTGAGTTACGCACCTCCTGTGCCGATTTTCCCTTGACGGCGAAAACCGTCTGCACCGACTGGTGATCGAAATCGCGCCATCGCTGCCTATCCTTCAATAGCTCATAGTTATGCCCCTCCAGTGCTCGGACGACCTTCGGGGATGCAAAGCCGCCGGCACGCTCGACCGCTGCCTTGTATTCGTAAAGGATGGTATAGGCGGATGCAGCGGAGGAGCTGGGATAGGTGACATACCTGTCCGCGAACTTTTCTACGAATTCCTGCCCCCGAGGATAGTTATACTTGTAAGGGACCTCCCAGGTCCAGGGGGCTGCACCGATGACTCCCTCCATGGCTTCTGGACCTGCGTTTTCCGCCATCCCCAGGGTGATGTTGGGGACCACGATCTGTGCTGTGTCTTTCAACTTCATGGCATTCGCCAATTTGATTGCCGTCGACATGTCGTTGCCGAACAACACCAATACCAGCACATCGGGCTGGTATTCCTTCACCTTTTGGATGGCATCCCAGAAATCGTTGTATTTGGCACCCGGAAAGGGCGTCATAATACCTTCGTGCTTTTCCTTGTCTTCCGACCCAGTGAACTTCCTGATCGATGCCTCGGTGGTATGCCCCCAGGTATAGTCGGCGGTGACATAAAAATAGCGGTTTTTATCGCTTGGAAAATTCATCTTCAGATAGGAGGAAAGCGCCTTGGCGCCCATCCACGAATTGTAGCATTCCCTGAATACATAGCGATGGGCCTCGGTACCGGTGGTAGTGGTGGAGTAAGTGAGGGTACCGAAGAAGGGTACGCCTTTGTTCTGGCATACCTTACCCGCCGCGATCGCCACTGAGCTGGCGGAACCGCCGAAAACCATCTCGACCCCATCCTGATCGATCATTTCGGTAACGTTTTTTGTCGTGACATCCACCTTGGATTGAGAATCGCGCAGGATTAGCCGAACCTGCCGCCCCAAGATACCACCTGACGCATTAATCTCCTCTGCGGCAAGCTTTGCTGCCCTTTTCTGCTGAATACCCTGGGTCCGATAGGGACCCGTGATGGGGATGTTGAGACCGATATTCACTTCCTCCGCGGCAAAAATAGGCGATGAAACACCGCATCCCGCCACCGATACCAGAAAGACAAACTCCCGACATTTACTCTTCAGTAACTTTTTCATTTCTTATACCTCTATCCTGTTACGCTGCGGCAGCAGGAAGCTTGAACAAACCAACCGATTCCCGAAGTGTTTTGGAATATTCCACTAGGTTGATCGTGAAGACTGACTGCTCCTTGAGCTCCTGACTGGTCTGTTCCGTGCTCTTCACAATGGACTGGGAGCGTTTCGTCAATTCCAAAACACTTCGCGCCTGCCGCTCGGCGGCTGAAGCAATTTCGCCCACCGCTGCCACCAGATCGGCGGTCGTGGTTTCGGTTTCACCCATTCTTTCCCCCGCCTCCTGCGCCAGACGTGTACCATCGGCCACCTGTGCTATCACCCGGTTCATGGTATCCACTGTGTCCGCGGTCTCTACCCGAATGGCGTTCACCATGGAGGCGATGTCAGAAGTTGCCCCCCGCGAACTCTCAGCGAGACGCTGCACCTCGTCCGCCACCACCGCAAAGCCGCGTCCCGCTTCACCCGCCGAGGCCGCATGCATACTTGCGTTCAGCGCCAGGATGTGGGTACGCTCTGCGATGGTATTGATTAGGTTCACAGCACTGGTGATTTCCTGGGAACGTTCGCCCAGTCGCTTGATACGTTTTTCTGTCTCGCGGATGATCTCGCGGATCTGCTCGATACTGCCGACGGTAGTTGATACCGAATCTCGTGCGTTTTGAGTGTATTGCATCGCCGAGTCAGCCATCCCGTTGGCTTTTTTGGCCTCTTTCGCCAGTTGGGCCATCGTGATACCGGCTTTCCTCAGCTCGTCAGAGCTGTCCTGCACCAACTGGCGCTCCTGACCTGCCACCTGGGTCACCTTCTCCGCCTGTCCTCTAACGGTATTTGCCGTCTTCTCGACTTCCTGCGACACATCGCGAATCCGGGTCAACACCTTGGTGGTCTCGGTGGCCATCAGGTTCACGGCGTCGGACACCGGTCCGGTTACGTCTTCTGCTACCTCAACCTTGACCGTAAGATCCTTTTGACTCAACTGCGCCACCGAAGCCATGAGAGTGATAATGGATTCGTTGAGCTGTTCGTTTTCCTTTTCCACCTTGGATTGGGTGGCAACCCGCTCGTCCAGGAGGTTATCAAAAGCCTGAGCCAATATGCCGAGTTCATCGCCCGTGTCTAGCTGACTGCGGGCAGTAAAATCGCCTTCAGCCACTTTGTCCACTGTTTTGTGCAGTCTACTCAAAGAACGCCTCATACGCAGGGCCAGGAACAGCAGCACGACGGCAACGAAGATACCCACCACGACTATGGCGCCAATGAAGAAGAGGGTGATCCGGGCCCGGTCGGCGGTTACGTTCTCAAGGTTACTTACGGCCGCGTCGGTCTTTTGCTGGATCAACGAATCCAGCAAGGGTCCCAGACCATTCACGGCCGTCTGCATATCGTCGGTTCTCGCTTCAATCTGCCCCATACCCTTCGTAAAGGCCTTAAAAGTCCGGTTATAAGTCGCCATCTCGCCCATAATCAATTCCTTCACCTTGGCGTCGAACTTGCCCTTTTCCACTAGATCGACAAACAACGCATGCTCCTTGTCCATCCGCCGCAGGTACTTAATGTCTTGTCGTTGAATGAAGTCTTTCTCATGACGGCGCATCTGCAGCATGGAGGCAGTAAGCTCAATCCTGCCGAGCCTCTTCACGGTGTCTTCCACCGTGTGCACCGCCGCACGCATCTCTCCGTGCAAGCCCTTTTTCTCATCCAGACCGAGCAGCACCCAGGTATTCAGCATGTCGTCGAAGGAATTCTTATACTTTGCCACACCCTCCTGAACCTGGGTGACGAGCAGCCGCGCCTTTTCATCCGGAATTTTCTCATACAGAGCGGTGATCTTTTGCGCCACTTCTCCGATCAATGTTTCGAAATGTTCCACATACCGCAGATCATGGGTGATGAGAAAGTCTTTCTCTTCGGCGTGCATCTCCGAGATATTGCCCGACACCTGGTTGACGAGATCACCGAACTCATTGGTCTTTTGCAGCAACTCTGTGCCTGCCTCGTTAACGTCCAGTACCTGCTTGTAGGCCACACCGATGGCCGCGAAACCGATGATCAGGACCCCGAACAAGATGATGAACTGATGGGTAATCTTCAGATTACGAATCAGATTATGATGAAAATTAAGATTACGAAACAGCTTCATTATTACACTCCTTCAGCTCGGTTCAGGATTCCAACATCCTGAATCCGAAAAAACCCAGACTATCGATATCGACCATATTTCCTGCTCGGGCAGGCACGATGCCGTTCCGAGTCCATCCCAATATTCAGATCATTTTCTTGTGTTTACTCCCACGCGGTGTTCCGACTTTCCCTGTCATGGAAAAGATCCCTTTCCGATCGAGCTTGCGTACCTTGATGGTAGTGAGAACAGATTACACAGATCCAATACGGGGACCGGACCACGGTCTGCATACTCGAAACAGGCGAGCGCCAGACGTCGCCAGCCAGTCTGAAAACCGGACAAGTCACAGGCATGGGAGTCGTTCACCCGGATCCGTTCAGGTGGCGCGTGCAGTATGAGTGCGCCGTGGCGGACCTCTGCCCCCGGATATTCCTGAAAAGCCGTTATGGCAACCAGGTTCCGGCTTGCCTTCACAGGCCGGTCCAAGACGCGGGAGGCAAGATTCATCAAAGGCAGGATCTCCCCCTGCCAAACCAACACGTTTCTGCAATAAGCCGGGCTTTGTGGTATTTCGAACAGTTCCGGATTGTCAGGCAACATATGGACCATTTCCAGCTCTCCCACGGCGGCGAGCAGCCCTTCCCCCAGATCCAGCAACCAGGCATTAACCTCGCTCATACTGCTTCTCCATTCAGCAATTGTGCTGGATCAGGCTTACCGACCGCTTCCGGTTTTACGCCCAGACAAGCGTGTAAATCATCCGCGGTGGTGACGCACAACACCTTCTCGCCATACAGCACCAACCCACGAATCGGCGTGTCGGGACCCTGCATGCATGCCGGCAACGGCCTGATGTCCAGTTCAGCCTGGGTGAGCATGACTACCTGATCGCTGAGTATGCCAAACAGACCATCACCGATATCCAGCAGTACGCAGATGTTGCGATCCTTGGGAACCTCATGAATAATCTGTAGATTCTCGGACAGGCAGTATACCGGCGAGCTGGCACCGGTAACTGATATCCAGACCGTAGCATCCCCCCCTTTCGAGCGCTGCACGTCGAAACTCGGCTCCAAGGCGTTGACTTGGTGCTGCGGGATCAACAGACCCAGCTGCCCCATGCTTAGAACGACGTAACGGTAGCTAGACGATGTCTCGAGACGGATCTCGTCGGGACGCTTACCGATCATATCTGACCCCGCAAAGCGGCTACATGATCGAGCAGTTCGTCATCGAGGAACGGTTTGGTGAGATAGACATTGACCCCGGCATCTTCGGCCTGACGCCGGTGCTTCGCGGTAGACCTTGAGGTAATCATGATCACCGGCAGCTCCATGGTCTCCGGACGCGCTCGCAGATGAGCG